>JBLFWJ010000091.1:0-13058 GCA_047611425.1 Bacteroidia bacterium
CCGCGGTGTTTGCGATTACTGCGTGCCCATCAATTCTAGTCAACGCTACAGGTTGGTCTGGAAAAAGAGCATCGAGTTCTTTCTTGGTCGGATAGTCTTTTGCTTCCCAATCATTTTGATCCCAACCGCGACCCAAAATCCATCCTGTAGAATTAGCCTTTTCGTGTTCTACAACGATAGCCAAAACCTCATCCCAGTTTGATGTTCCTCGTAAGTCGGCATTTCTCATGCTCATTCCATATCCGTAGAAATGGCAATGTGGATCAATCAACCCAGGTAAAACATTTTTACCCTCAAGGTCGATGAGTTTCGTAGCGGTATATGTAGCCAGCATCTCTTCGTTAGAACCAACCGCAACAATATTTCCATCATGGATTGCAATGGCCTGAACAACGGTTAATGAATCATCAACGGTTTGGATATTGCCATTGAATAGAATTGTATCAACTGTTGTTTTATCGGGCTTCATTTGGCAACTGACACAAAGAATCAATGATAGAAAAAGGAAGTAACGAAGGTTCATGAATATCAACTTAATCAGCCGACAAAATACATATGGATTTTCCGCGCTGAGTAATATTGAACCAGGATTGGATCATCATTATTCTGACTGGCTTTCAGAAAGTCCACCTGTTATAATCTTCTTGACTGTGAATCCATTTCAATACCTTTGTGCTTTGATAGCCAAATGAGCGACAGTATCAAGCACGAGTGTGGCATTGCCATGATAAGGCTCCTTAAGCCACTCGAATTTTACCAAGAGAAATACGGGACTTCCTTTTACGCCCTCAACAAATTGTATTTGTTGATGGAAAAGCAGCACAATCGTGGGCAGGATGGAGCTGGTGTGGCCAACATCAAGTTTGATGTGCCTCAAGGAACTCGATACATTAGCAGAAGAAGATCGAATGACCCAGCTCCGATAAAGGACATCTTCGATCAGATTAACGGTCGGTTTGAAGCAGAATTCAAAAAGGACCCTGAGAATGTCAAAAACCCACAGTGGCTAAAAGAGAATTTACCATTTACAGGGGAGTTGTTCCTCGGTCATTTGAGATATGGCACCTACGGAAAGAATAGCGTTGAGCATTGTCATCCATTTCTTCGTCAGAACAACTGGATGACCAGAAACTTGGTTCTTGCCGGCAATTTCAACATGACGAATGTTGACGAACTGTTCGAGCAATTAGTCGAGTTGGGTCAGCATCCTAAGGAGAAATCGGATACGGTTACCGTGCTAGAAAAAATTGGTCATTTCTTGGATGAGGAGAATGATCGATTGTACTACAAGTACAAAGAAGAAGGAAAGAGCAAGCAAGAATCAACACCGCTGATTGCACAGAATATGGATGTGGCCAACATCCTTCGCGAGTCAGCAAAGAAGTGGGATGGAGGTTATGCTATGGCAGGTTTGATGGGCCATGGAGATGCATTTGTCATGCGCGACCCAGCAGGAATCCGTCCAGCATACTGGTATCAAGATGAAGAAGTTGTGGTGGTTGCTAGCGAGCGGCCGGCAATCCAAACAGCTTTTGATGTGAAGTGGCAAGACGTAAAGGAAGTGAAGCCAGCACACGCGTTGATCATCCGAAAAGACGGAAGAATTTCTGAAGAACTTTTCACCGAACCTTTGGAGAAGAAGAGCTGCTCATTTGAGCGGATTTATTTCTCAAGAGGATCCGACAGAGACATTTACAATGAACGAAAGGAATTAGGTCGGTCATTGGTGAATCGAGTGTTGAAGTCGGTGGATCACGATATTGACAATACTGTTTTTAGTTTTATCCCAAACACGGCTGAAACCTCCTTTTACGGCATGGTGAAAGGAATTGAGGATTACGTAAACACCCTTAAAACCGAAAAGCTTCTAGCTGGTAAAAGAAGCTTGAGCGCACAGGAGGTAACTGAGATTCTTAGCAAGCGAGCGCGAGTAGAGAAAATGGTAATCAAGGATGCTAAATTGCGAACCTTCATTACCGATGACGCCAATAGAGATGAGCTTGTTTCGCACGTGTATGACGTGACCTACGGTAACGTAAAGCGAGGTAAAGACAACGTTGTACTGATTGATGATTCGATAGTTCGAGGGACGACACTCAAGCAATCAATCCTTAGAATTGTTGATCGATTAGGGCCAAAACTAATTGTGATCGTTTCCTCCGCACCGCAGATTCGATACCCGGATTGCTACGGAATTGACATGGCCAAAATGGGCGATTTCATCGCCTTTAACGCGGCAGTTCAATTATTAAAAGATCGTTTTCAGGAAAACCTATTGGATGAAGTTTACGAGCAAGCCTTAGCGCAAATGGAACTTCCGTTAGATCAGGTGGAAAATGTTGTCAAGCGTATTTATGAGCCGTTTGAACCTGAAGAGATCTCAGATAAAGCAGCAGAAATGATAAGCCCTAAAAATTTAGGGGCAGAAGTAAAAATCATATTTCAATCGATTGGCGGATTGCACGCTGCCATTCCTGACCACAAGGGCGATTGGTACTTCACCGGAGATTATCCAACACCCGGTGGGAACAGAGTGGTGAACAAAGCGTTCATCAATTACATGGAAGGAAAGAATGTTAGAGCGTATTAAGCATCGACATTCGGAATACCTTCAAAAAAGACAATACATTACTATTAACATACGCATCATTTTAAGGTCGCAACTCGCGACCCAGATGCTCTATGGAGGACATTTTCCTCCAATTCAATTATGAAAAAGAAGAATAAAAGAACGACCCCAAAGGGGAATAAAAAGAACACCAAACAATCTAACCTCAAACATGAGGTATTAGACATTTTTGCAAACAATACTGGCAAACCAATGAATTACAAACAGGTAGCCAGCCGATTAGGAATTGACGACCAAACGGGCCGAAATATGTTGGCCAAAACCCTACATCAACTTAAAACCAGTGGAGACCTCCGCGAAATTGAGCGAGGTAAATACAAGATTAAACGCCTATCCAAACCATCGGTTGTAGGTGTGGTAGATATGACCACTTCTGGCGCTGCCTACGTGGTGTGTGAAGGCGTGGATAAAGATGTTTATATCAGTTCGCGTAAAGTGCGACACGCGTTGCACAAGGACACCGTAAAGGTTAACGTGACTTTAAATAGTCGAAGTGGCAAGCCAGAAGGCGAGATTGTTGAAGTGCTTGAACGGGCAAAAACGAAGTTCGTGGGAATCCTGCAGGCGGATCGCGGATTCGGGTTTTTAATAGCCGATGATCAACGCATGAACGTGGACATTTTCATTGGAAACGATGACCTGAATGGTGCACGAGATGGCGAGAAGATTATTGTTGAGATGACCGGTTGGGATCCGAAAGCGAAAAACCCAGTTGGTCGTGTAATCATGGTGCTGGGTAAGCCAGGCGAAAATGACACTGAGATGCATTCCATCTTGGCGGACTTTGATTTCCCACTGAGCTTTCCCACCAATGTTGAGGCGGAGGCAGAAGCCATTCCAACGGAGATTTCGAAAGACGAAATTGCCAAAAGGCGGGACATGCGTGAGGTACCAACTTTCACCATTGACCCAGATGATGCCAAGGATTTTGACGATGCCATCTCCGTTAGGAAACTGGAAAACGGGCACTTTGAAGTTGGTGTTCACATTGCAGATGTGAGCCATTACGTTAAGCCGGGATCCATTTTGGACAAGGAGGCATACGAAAGAGCGACATCCATTTATTTGGTGGATCGGGTTATCCCAATGCTCCCAGAAAAACTTTCGAATGGCGTTTGCTCGCTTCGTCCAAACGAAGAAAAGCTCACGTTTTCTGCTGTGTTCGAAATGGACATGAAAGCCAAAGTCTACGACTCTTGGTTTGGTAGAACGGTCACGCTTTCCGACAAACGTATGACCTATAACGATGCTCAAAGCATCATTGAAGGCGGAGAAGGCGAACTCAAAGAGGAGGTGCTTACGGTTTTCGAAATGTCAAAAATCCTCAGGAAAGATCGGTTTGATAACGGAGCCTTGGCATTTGAAAAAGACGAAGTAAAATTCAGGTTGGACGAGAAAGGAAACCCAGCGGAGGTGTTCATCAAGGAATACAAAGACAGTAATAAGTTGGTGGAGGAATTTATGCTTCTAGCCAACCGTAGCGTGGCCAAATGGTGCTCTATAGACAGGAATAAAAACCATCGAACATACGTTTATCGAATTCACGATGAGCCTTCGCAAGAGCGGCTGGAAGCACTTGTTCAAATTGCTGGAACGATGGATCATCAGGTTCAATTGGGGTCAAGAAAAGTGCTTACAGCCTCGTTAAACAAACTACTGAAAGACATTAAAGGAACGGGAGAAGAGAACATGCTGAGCACGCTCACAATTCGATGTATGTCAAAGGCGGCATACAGCACTGAGAATATTGGTCATTACGGACTTGGGTTCGATTTCTATTCTCACTTTACGAGCCCGATTAGAAGGTATCCAGACGTTATCGCACACAGATTGCTGCAACGTTATTTGGATGAGGAAAAATCACTTAACGACCCAGAATTGGAAAGCAGATGTAAGCATTGCTCCGAAATGGAGAAGAAGGCTACGGATGCTGAACGGGCAAGTACCAAATTCATGCAAGCCAAGTATTTGGCAGAGCATGTAGGCGAGGAATTCGTTGGTCTGATTACAGGAGTAACCGAATGGGGCGTTTTTGTTGAGATAAAAGAAAACCGCTGCGAGGGGATGATTCGGCTAAGAGATATGGATGACGATTTTTATTCATTTGACGAAAAAACCATGTCGGTTTCTGGTTCCACCACAGGCAACACACTTCGGCTTGGCGATGAAATCAATATTCGTGTGAAACGAGTATCGGTTGAAAAACGGCAGATTGATTTGGAATTGTTGGCCTAAGATTAGGAAGGCAGCGTAAAGTGAAAGACGCTGCCTTTACCAGGCTCTGATTCAGCCCAGATTTCGCCACCGTGCAGTTCAACAACTTTTTTGCAATGCGCTAGGCCAATTCCTGTACCAGGGTAAGAATCTCGATCATGTAAGCGCTTAAAGATCACGAAGATTTTCTTCAGGTCTTTTGGCTCCATTCCGATGCCATTGTCCGACAAGGTAAAGTGCCATAGGTTTTCAACATCATTTAGCGATGCCTCAACTTTGATTATTGGAGGGGTGTTTGGGTCTCTGAATTTTATCGCGTTGCTTATCAAATTCTGAAAGAGTAATCGAATGCCAATTTCATAACCTAAAATAGTGGGCAATGGGTCAACAAGAAGAACCGTTTCAGTTTTGGTAATACGAGAATTTAAATCTTCAGAAACGGCTTTAACCAATCCATTTAGATTTAGAGCCGTTGCCTTTTTTTCTGTGCCGATTTGTGAATAATCCATCAGATCAACAATCAATTCTTGAGCGCGGAGATTGGAGCCCTTCATCATTGTGAAGTATTCCATCTCCTTTTCGGTAAGCTTCGATCCATGTTGATCCAAGAAAAGATCAATTAAGCCCATCATACTTCTAATGGGTTCTTGAAGGTCGTGCGAGGCGATATATGTAAACTGCTCTAACTCTTCGTTCTTCTTTTTTAGTTGTCCAGACTGAAGCTTTATCCGTTGTTGGCCTACTTTTCGTTCATGAATGTCGGCAATGGATCCAATCATTCTGGTCGGATTGCCATCGTCATCCCATACGGCCTGCCCGGTGCCAAGAAACCACCGATACTTACCCAACTTGATTTTAAGCCGATACTCTAGCACAAAAGGGACATGCTCTTTAAAGTGATTGTCCAATAGCGCAGAGGCTCTCTCTTGATCATCGGGATGAAGAGCCGCACCAAAATTGGCAAGAGAGGCTTCAATCTCACCGGGTTTATAACCTAATAGATTGTAAAACTGTGGAGACCACCATTCGTCTTCTCCATTTACATCCATCCAATCCCAAATTCCAGCACTAGAACCTGCAATTGCCAGCTTAAACCGAATTTGAGACTCTTTCAATTGAACTGTTTTGTTCAATAGACCTTCTTCTGCAGATTTCTAATCATCAATGTCTACGATAGTACCAATCATTCTGGTTGGCACGCCTTCTTCATTCCACATTGCTTGACCAGTAGCCAGAAACCATTTGTATTCGCCAGACTTGGTTTTAACCCGAGACTCTTCAATAAATGGCTCCTCCTCCGTTAGGTGGGCATCTACGGCAGCAAATGTCCGCTCGGTATCATCTGGATGCATGAATTCAGAGAAGGACTTAAATGATGGTTTAATCTCTTGATTATCATAACCAAGCAGCGTATAAAATTGAGGCGACCACCAGTCTTCTTCTACTCTCTGGTCTTCCTCTACGCCAATTTCTTTCCAGTCCCAAACACCAGCACTGGCTCCTGCAACTGCCGCATGAAACCGGGTTTCCGATTCCGTTATAGCCTCCAAGTATTCGATTTCTTTTGTAACGTCACGGTCCGTTCCAATCATGCGAATGGCATTGCCATCCTCGTTAAAGAAAACCTGACCCATGGCATTTACGTGCCTGACCGCCCCATCTTTTGCAACCACCCGATAAGTAGAGTTCAACTGACCGTTCGCGTTCTTTATGGCCTCGCTTACTTTCTTTACAGCGTTATCAAGGTCTTGAGGATGTAAACAGCTTTTCCAAGTTTCAAAGTTGATCTCGGAACCATTTGGATCAATATCGTAGAGCAGATACATGTTTTCGTCCCAGTCTACTGTATTGAGCGACATGTCCTAGTCCCACACTCCTGTACCGGCCGACTTCAATGCTAACGCAAGTTTTTCTTCTGCAATTCTCAGATCTTTTATATCATAATTAAGGCCAATCATTTTGATGGGACCTCCTTTTTCGTTGCGGAATACGCGGCCTTGGCCATGAAGATATCTGACCGTACGGGCTGGCCACACAACTCTGAATACGGTATCGAAGATTGCTTTTCCTTCGATTGCAAGGTTTACCAAGTTCTGAGACGCTTCCTGATCTTCAAGATGCACACCATTAGTCCAAGCCTCGTAGGTTCCTGAAAAAGTAGTTTCAGTAATGCCATATAAATCATACATCCCCTTATCCCAAATAAGCGAATTTGTCAGAATGTCCCATTCCCAAACACCTGTTCCTGTCGACTCCAATGCCAATTCCAGCTTTTCCTGAATCATCCTCTGATTGGTCAGGTCCACATGTGAACCAACCACTCTTATCGGCTGGTCGTTTTCATCCCACTCTATTACTTGCCCCGAGTATTTGGCCCAAACTAAGGTTCCGTTTTTATGAAGATACCGAACCACCCCCTCGTATCGAACTTCTCCTTTTGATGCAACAGGCTTCTCAAATTGCTCAAATACCTTGGGTAAGTCCTCTAGCTCGTCCGGTCCATACCCGAACATTTCTTTGAAACGAGGGCTATAAATCTTGGTGTTTTCTTTCAAATTCCAGTCCCAATATCCAGCTAAGGCCGACTCAATCACCGTTGTGTAGAAATGCTCCCGCTCGACCAGTTTGTTGTTGGCTCGTCCCAACTCTATTAGCTTAACCACTTGTTGAGAGAGCGCTTTTAGGCTTTCAATCTGATTAACACTCAAACTGTTTGGCTGGTTATCAATAACGCAGAGCGTTCCGAGCGAATGATCATTGGATGTATTGAGAGGCACTCCAACATAGAAAATCACGTGTGGATCCCCGGTAACTAGAGGGTTGTCGCTAAAGTGCGCATCTTCCCGCGAATCAGGTACAATGAGAACCTCATCTGGCTTGTTTATGGCGTGCGCACAGAAAGCGAGGTGTTTCCGTAGCATCCAGCCCATGATGGGATTTAAACCACTGCCGAGTTGGGTCAATAAGACTGATCAACGAAATTGGAGTACCGCAAATTTGTGCGGCAAGCCACGTGAGATTGTCATAGTCTTCTTCTGGAAGCGTGTCTAGAATAGCATACGAATGCAGTTCCGATACACGGCTTGATTCATTAGCCGGAATCTCAGGATTTTTCATTGATTGGATAGGATGGAAAGATAAATGTAGCCATCCTTGATGCTAATTGTCTTGGTTTTCGAAAGGCTTGGTGGTTCATGCTACTTTCGGCCTGTTAAACCCTATGAAATGAAGAGGCTACTTTTTACTGTGATTGGCATTAGCCAACTACTGGTTGTTTTTGGACAGCAGAATGAAATTCAAACGGCTCTTTTTGAGCTTCCTGACGTTTCGTTCGAGGAGATTAAAACGCCTGATGATTTTGAGTCGGCATTTGAGCTTAAAATCAAACAGCCCATTGATCATCAAGATCCATCCAAGGGGTATTTCCATCAGAAAGCCTTCTTGTCTCACCGAGGATTTGATAAAACAAATGTGATGGTTACCGAGGGATATCAGCGAACCAAGAATCGCGTGTATGAGCTCACAGAACTGTTGGATGCTAACCAAATTCAAGTTGAGCATCGGTATTACGGTAAGAGTCTTCCTGATTCCATGGACTATCAATACTTAACGTTGGAACAGGCCACGGCCGACCTTCATAATATCAATGAATTATTCAGAAAAATATATGACGGGAAATGGGTGAGCACAGGAATCAGCAAGGGGGGACAGACAACTATTTATTATCGGTTTTTCTATCCGGAGGATGTTGATGTAAGCGTGCCGTATGTTGCCCCATTGACCCAACATTTTGAGGACGAGAGAATTTACAAATTCCTTGATACGGTTGGAACGAAGGAGTGTCGAGCAGCCATTTTGGATGTTCAGAAACGAGTATTACAGAACAGGGAGGCGGCATTAGATAAAATGAAATGGTACAGCAAAGGGGCAGGACTTACATTCAATTACCACTCATTGGAAGAGGCATTTGAATTTGCAGTACTTGAGTACCCATTTTCGTTTTGGCAATGGGGCACCAAGTGTGAAGACATTCCCTCTTCGGATGTATCGTTCGACTCACTCCTCACACATTTTGTTGGAACCAGCGGAGTTGATTTCTTTTCTGATCGAGATGTAAAAGCATACGCTTCGCACTACTACCAAGCAGCCTCTCAAATGGGATACTATGGCTATGAAACAGAAGAATTGGAAGGCTTAATTAAGGCCCTGCCGATGAAACCACACCCTCATGCTGCTTTCACCCCGAACAAGATGAAGGTTGAATTTCATAACTCGGTTCCATTGGCTACGGCAAAGTGGATAAAAGTAAAAGGGAATCGATTTCTTCACATCTATGGAGCAGCAGACACATGGACGGCCAATGCTGTCCGTCCGACCAAAGGCGTGGATGCCGAATGGTTCTTCATGTCTGGAAAGGATCATGGAGCAGCACGGATAAAGAACATGACTGAAGCAGATCAAAAGCGTTTTATTGGGTCGTTAGAAAAGTGGCTAGAAGTCAAAATTGAAAACCCGTTTAAGTCGGATTCAAAATAGAACCCTTGAAAAAAGCCGGGCTCATTTCATTTAATGTGGTTACCCTTTTAGCGTGGACGTTATTCCTTCTGCACACTGGGCAAAATGGCTTTCAGTTTGATAGCCAAGGAATGATGATTTTGGCTGTTGCACAGGGGTTGGCCATTTTCGAGGTGATTAACAGCAGACTCAAGTTAGCCGGTGCCAACTGGATGCTTACCACGATGCAGGTGAGTTCTAGGTTTTTAGTTGTTGGTCTTCTGTGGTGGATGCCTCTGGAATTGGTCGCTGAACTTGGTGTTTATTCCGGGTTTCTGCTAATCACAATTGCGTGGAGCATCACAGAAATAACTCGAGCAGCATTCTATATTTCTGGTCTCTTCGGAAAGGAAATTAAAGCGCTCCTTTGGATGCGTTACACATTCTTCATTGTGCTCTATCCAATTGGTGTGGTGGGAGAATGTATGGCGATGTTCAGCTTTATGAAATGGCGATGGTTTGAGCTTGACGCGATTGGAATTGGTCTGGTAATTATCGCATTGCTCTACGTAGTGTTCTTCCCGAAACTCTATCTACACATGTTTGGGCAGCGTAAAAAGAAGCTGACCTGATGGCAAATACCGTTCAAAACGCTCCTTGGCCTCTAAAGGTGATTTTCACCATTTACGGGTGGATATTGGCGCTGCTGTGGTTTTGTTTTGCATTTGCTTGGAGATTGACCTTGCGCGTTCGGCTTGAGGCAGAAGAGAACCTTGAGGGACGACCGAATTCTATTCATGTGTTTTGGCATGAGAACTTGCTAATGTATTTCCTCACCTTTTTGAGGATTAAAGAGCAGCAAATCTGGTTGCAGCATCCACTTTTATTCATGAAACCCATTCACATCATGCTAAAATTGATGTGCGTGAAGGAATTGGCTTACGGTTCTTCCGGCCACAACGGCAAGGCAGCAATGGCAAGGGTGGAGGCGAAAGTTAAGGCAGGGTATTCGACCGTAGTAACACCAGATGGCCCACGTGGCCCATTAAAGAAAATGAAATCAGGGCGGCTGTTGCTTTCTGCAAATACGGGCGTTCCAATTGTACCGATGACTTATAAATGCTCAAATTATTGGGCTTTGAATACTTGGGATAGTAAGATTCTGCCAAAGCCTTTTTCTACAGTGGTGATAAAATATCATGAGCCTGTCTTCATCAGGCATCCCGAATCGGACAGGCTCATCATACCAAATTGATCAGAGTAATTATCAGTGGTTTGCTATTCTCATGGTTTTTATCACTCCTTGCGCATTTACCAACTGAATAAGGTAAATGCCTTTTATTGCGGGTAACTGATGTGTGAGATAACGCAAGGCCTGCAGCTGTTTTGTTTGCACCAATGCTCCAAGTGGGTTGTAAACATTCATGGTCAGCGTGGCCACCTTGTCTCCTAGGTCGATGTGTATCTGTCCATCGGTAGGGTTGGGGTAAACCGAGATGTCCACAGCTACATCGTTTTCATCTGCAGTATTGCTTAAACGCGGAGGGGCAGCCGTAATGAAGTATTGCAATGGGCCATAACTACCAGGACTATTCGCATTACATACGGTTTTTACTTTCCATTCATAATCGGTAGCTGCGGTAAGGCCATTCTTAAGCTTAAAGGTGTCTGTAAGTGTAATGTAAGTCCAACTTGGTGTTCCCACAGCCCTTAATTTTAACTGATACTCAATGGCAAGTGGCACGGCATTCCAGTTCATGGTTGCATTATTGGCCATAATGTCCGTGGTAAAAAGCGTGGTTGGGTTTTCACATAATGTAGATGTCGAAAAGTATTGTAAGGGGCCGTAACTACCAGGACTATTCGCGTTACAAACGGTTTTTACTTTCCATTCATAATCGGTAGCTGCAGTAAGGCCGTTCTTTAGCTTAAACGTGTCTGAAAGCGTAATGTAAGTCCAGCTAACCTCTCCCACAGGCCTTAGCTTCAACTTATACTCTATGGCAAGAGGAACGGCACCCCAGCTCATTGTAGCATTATTTGCCATTAAATCCGTGCTAAAAAGGTTGGTTGGATTATAACAACCAAGTCCTGCTGTAGTGGTAAAATATTGGATAGGGCCATAGCCTGCAGGGCTGTTGGAGGCGCAAAGCGTCTTCACTTTCCATTCGTAGTTTGTGCCAGAAGTGAGGTTTCCTTTCACTTTAAAGGTGTCTGGAGCAAGAACCGTGTGATAGGTCCATGCACCTCCTACTGGACGAACCTTTACCTTGTATTTGGTCGCAGCAGCAATTAAATTCCAACTTAAAGTGACCTCTTCTGATTGAATGTTGCTTACCGAATAGGTACTTGGATTGCCGCAACAGTTAATAACAGCTACAGTTTGGGCCAGACTATCTACACATGCACCATTGGTTCTGTATTGAACAGAGTAGGTGTTTTCGGCACTTGCGCTTAGGTCTATTTCACCAGAATTGGCATCTATTACCAGACCATTAGGGGAGCTTGTAAAAGCACCACCAACTACCCCGGTAATTGCAGGTGTAGGGTTATTATCCGAGCCACAATACTGCGCTTGCGAATAGCTAAAAGATGGGTCATCGGCAGGCATTATTCCAGTTACATCGTAAGTAGGTGAAGGCATGGACAGACAACCTGTTTGAGTGTCCAACACCTCCATGGTATAGGTTCCATTTCCAGGCGTCAGCAGCATGGTGTCTGAAGTCGCCTCAAAGGTTTGTTGAGCGCCATTGAAGTACCAGTTATATCGATAAAAATTGGCATCTATGAGTGAGAATAGAAGTCCAGGATCATCTTCGCAATCACCCTCAAAATAGGGAACAATAAAAGCGTCTATGTACTTAAAAGAGAGGAACGGAGTAAAATCTGCTGTTACCATACATCCGTTTCCTGCATCCACCTCCACAGATAGATAAGTGGTTTGGTTATTAAAAAGATTAGGCCCAACGTATACGGTATCGGCATTCGGTCCAAACCCATTTCCAAACCAAGAATAGCTGTCACCATATTCCGCATCAACACTAAGCGAAAGGGTATCGCCAGCACAAAGTGTGTTTAGTCCACTTGGGTGAATCTGCGTTAGTTCTATTTCTGGGGGTATGCAAAGCTTAACCAGCGTCAGAGAATCGCCTCCTGATACAGCCGTAATGGTGTTGTTACCAGTTAATTGTATGCGAGTAAAGGGGTAATGGTTATAAGTCCATGCTAAAGAGATAGCTGAGGTGCTGACATCATACTTCCTGATTGAGCCATAGCCATCTACCGTGTATAGTGTCTCATCACCACTCATTAATATGGAATACGGGGCACTACCAGACTTGTTAATACTAGACAATAGGGTTCCTCCGGAATCATAACGTTTAATCCAATTGTTATTTTCCCGCACATAACCACCATCCGACAACTTTTTATAGCGCGTAGGATAGCCATAAAGTAAGAATGTATCTTCAAAATAAACCGTTTCGTTATAAGCGCCATTTGATGTAGCATACCGTTGTTTCCTGTCCCAATCATAAACAGCCACGTTTGAGTTTGTTTCCATGGTAAGGGTTGTCTCGGGGTCTCCTCCATCTGCAGCTGGCACCCTGTTCCAAATAAATGTCCCAGCACTGTTATACGCTCTTAGAAAAGGCGTTCCAAGGCTCACGAAGCCGGAAGACTGCTGTAGCCCATTCTTAACCCCCAGTACATAAGCATTACC
>JBLFWJ010000092.1:0-13041 GCA_047611425.1 Bacteroidia bacterium
AGAAGATTTCTGGATAATGAGTCTGACATTCAAGGCGGTTCTACAATTGTAGATAGATCAGTCTATGAAGCATCGGTTTGTTCAAGCAACAGAATGGAGTTTTTCAACGATACTGATTGCAACCACAGCTTGGTCAACAGCGTTAATCAAGCGGATAAGATTAAACTTGCTGTTGCCCCTAACCCATCCAATGGAAACATCAGCATAAGTGGAATTGAAGCTGGAGAATCGTTTGTTGTCACGGACTTCTCAGGAAGAACGGTATACACGGATACACACACTTCAAGAGGGTTGGTCAATTTGAATCTGACGAGTCTACCAACTGGCGTTTACATTCTGCAGGTGATTGGGACGACATCTTCTAAGACCCAAAAACTGGTTATCCATTAACACTACCTTTACTTCATGAATGCTGCACTAGCTGGTGGAACTGGGCTAATTGGTTCGTTCCTAACCCAATTTTTAGATGAAGATTCCGATTTTGAATCAATTCAATTTTTAAGTCGAAAGCGGGTTGATTTATCTGACAAGTTTCAGGTAGTTGACCTTTCCGAAATGTCGAAGTTGACAGCTATTAATGTTGGCTTTTGCGCTTTAGGAACCACCATGGCAACTGCAGGTAGCAAAGAGGCTTTTTACAAAATTGACCACGATTTAGTACTTGATTTTGCCAAGTCTTGCAAACAAGTTGGAGCAAAAACTTTTGTATTGGTCTCTAGTGTTGGAGCAAATTCCAAAACCTCAAACTTCTATTTAAAAGTGAAAGGAGAAGTTGAAGAAGCGGTTAATCAGCTAGGTTTTGATCGGCTAGTCATTCTTCGACCCTCCATGCTTTTGGGCCCAAGAAAAGAACACCGCCTTGGCGAGTTGATTGGAAAGAAAGTGATGTGTGCCATTGATCCATTGATGTTTGGGCCGATGGACAAGTACCGGGGAATTAATGCGGCTACAGTTGCACGGGCTATGATCAATTCGATTAAAGGTTCTGGAATAGAAACTCTTGAAAACTCAGCAATTAGAAAAGCCGCAGGAGAGTCCTATTGATCTAACGCAGTTTCGGCCTTGCCAGCATCTTCTTGGTAGTGAACAAAGAAGTTGAGCCAAACTGCCCGAGATGTTCGAAACATCCACGGAAAAACAAGAATGAGCGCAATGGTATTGATTATTAGATAGCGAACTACTTCAAACTCCCAGAGCACACTCATGGCTACAAATACAGCTACGCTTAGGGCTATCGAAACAGCATAGCTCACGTACATCGTTCCATAATAAAAGCCGGGTTCAGGCCAATACGTCTGTTTACACTTCGGACAAGAGTCGTGCATCTTGTCCATGTTTGAAAAGCTGTACGCGTTTGACGTTTTGAATAAATCTCCTTCGTGGCATTTGGCACACTTCCAACGCAGCATGCTGTACAATTTGTTTCCCTTTCCAAACATGAATTGATGGTGAATTTAACTGGCGCAAGGTACTTGTCAAAACCCTACTAAATATGTGATGAATCATTCCTAATGATAACTTCGCTTCCATGTTTCAGATAGACCCGAACATAGCCATAGCGGCTACAATGCCGAGACCATTTTATACGGATTCGCTTGTTTTTAAACAACTAAAAGACGTGTTCGCTGGAACTTGGCAATACGCTGGTGATGCTGAAAAGGCTGAGTCTTCCAATGTGTTTCCGATTCAATTGCTACCAGAGTTTTTAAATGATCCCCTGCTGCTCACGCGTGATGATGAAGGTGTGACTCGATGCATTTCAAATGTGTGTACCCACCGCGCAAATTTGCTCATTGACGAACCTACAAAGGGCCACGAAATCAGATGCAATTATCACGGTCGAAGATTTGACTTGAACGGTAAATTCAAATCAATGCCGGGATTTGAGGGGGTTGAGAACTTCCCGTGTGAGAATGATGATTTACCAGAACTGAGTTTAAAAAAGTTTGCTGGTCTTCAATTTACCTCACTTGCACCAAAGGTCGAATTTGAATCTGTCTTTGGGGACATGATTAAGCGGATGAGTTTTCTACCCCTTGAAAAACTCAAGTTTGACGAAGATCGATCACAGGAATTCAAAGTAAAAGCCAACTGGGCACTTTATTGCGATAATTACTTGGAAGGATTTCACATTCCATTTGTACATCCCGGGCTAAACGCTGAGTTGGATTTTGGAGAATACGAGTATGAATTGTTTGACCATTCCAATCTGCAAATTGGCATCGGGAAATCGGGTGATCACGTGTTTGATCTTCCAGCGAACCATCCTGATTATGGCAAGAACATCGCAGCATATTATTGGTGGGTTTATCCCAATTTGATGTTCAATTTCTATCCGTGGGGGCTGTCCTTTAATATCGTGAACCCACTAAAACCAGATCTAACGAAAGTTTCTTTTCGAGCCTACGTGATGGATGAATCCAAACTGGATTCGGGTGCAGGTGCTGGTCTTGATACCGTAGAGGCAGAGGATGAAGCTGTTGTCGAACAGGTGCAAAGAGGGGTGCAATCAAGGTTGTACAATCGGGGTAGATATTCTGCTACGATGGAAAAATGTGTGCATCATTTTCATCGCCTTGTTTCGGCTGACCTGAATTCTTCATGACCGAACTTAAAAAAGGTTGATGATTTCACGGCTTGCCTACATTTAGGGCATGCAACGCCTGTTACTTTTCGTAGCATTTCAATTCCTTTCCATCGTTGCTGTTGCGCAAACCACCGGCACCGTTCTCTCATCCGAAGATGGCCTTGGTTTGCCAGGTGTGAGTGTAATCATCCAAGGAACGTCAACTGGAACCACAACCAACATTGATGGACAGTTTAGCATTACGGCAAAACCCGGAGACACATTAAGATTCTCGTTTGTCGGCTTTAAGAATGCTAGAAAAGTGGTTGGCGCAGAACCAATCAATTTCACGCTTGAGCTTGACTCCAAAGTTTTGGAAGACGTGGTGGTAACGGCTCTTGGCGTTTCCAAGGAGAAGAAATCACTTGGATACGCGGTTACAGAGATCTCGACAAAACAAATTAATACCGTTAAGGAAGCCAATGTGGTCAACAGCCTTTCGGGAAAAGTTGCCGGGGTTCAAGTGAGTAAAACATCTGGCGGGCCTGAGTCGTCAAGCAGGATCGTTTTGCGTGGTGCAAGCAGTTTGCAAAAGGACAATCAGCCCTTGTTTGTTGTCGATGGCGTGCCCATCGACAACAACACATTTGGTGGAGCCAGCCAATGGGGTGGAGTAGATTATGGAAGTCCGATCTCAGATATTAATCCAGAGGATATTGAATCGATGACAGTGCTAAAGGGTCCGAATGCCGCAGCACTTTATGGGTCGAGGGCAGCTAATGGTGTGATTCTGATTACTACCAAAAAAGGCACATCAAGGAAGGGAATTGGCGTCAGTTTCAACTCAACCACAACGTTTGAAATGGCTGATATACAGCACAAGTTTCAGAATGAATATGGCGCTGGGCAGAACGGCAAGTTCCTTTATAATGCAGATGGCGTTCCTTATTTCGATTCAAGTACAATCCCGAAAAGTTGGGGCCCTAAAATGGAAGGTCAGACTTACGTTGATTGGGATGGAGTAACCGGAACGTACTCTGCACAACCAGATAACTACAAAGACTTTTTCGAGTTGGGTCACACGCTTACCAATTCTGTGGCGTTGGATGGCGGAAATGAACATTCCACGTTCCGACTGTCTTACACGAATCTCTTGAACAAAGGCATCGTACCGAACTCAAAATTCGAACGGAATTCGGTAAGCCTAAGAACCACCCACGTTTTCGCGAAAAAACTGTCGGCCGATTTCAAAGTGAACTACGTTCGTCAGGAAGCTAGGAACAGACAGAACCAAGCAGATGGGAGAGGTGCAGGGCGTAATTTCAATTACATGCCTCGAAATATCAGCGCTGAATCTCTTAGTAATTACGAGGATGAGAACGGTAACGAACAGGTTTGGAACACCTTCTTTTCTGGGTACCAGACCAATCCTTATTGGATGGCTTTTAAGAATCAGAACAACGACAGTCGTGATCGGGTGTTGGGCAAATTGCAATTGAAATACGACATTTTCGATTGGCTTTTCGTATCCGCAGGAACGGGTCTAGATATGTATTTCGAAAAACGATCGAACAAGGTTGCTACCGGGTCGGATGGAAATTCAGCAGGTTCCTATTGGGAAGGCTTCAACAATTACAAAGAGATTAATTCTGATTTCTTGATTGCAGCAAAGAAAAAGCTGAGCAAGAACTTTAGCGGAAACGCCAGCTTTGGCGGCAACATGATGATTCAATTGGGTGATGGAAACAGCATCGGTTCCAATCGGTTGGCCATTGCCGATTTCTACAATCCAACAAACGTTGCCGATCTGGAAGCCATTTCAAACACAAACTACAAGTACGAGAAGCGGATCAACGCTTTTTACGGGACGGCACAATTGGATTTTCGATCATATCTCTTTTTGGATGTAACGGCCAGAAACGACTGGTCATCGGCACTTCCAGTGCACAACAACTCTTATTTCTATCCTTCGGTCAATCTCTCATTTGTCTTTTCCGAAGGGTTGAAATTGGAGAACAAGTGGTTTAGTTTCGGTAAAATCCGTGGCTCATGGGCGCAGGTTGGAAGCGATGGTTCGGCCTATCTCACTACCAATTCGTTCCAGCCAAGCGGTGCTGTTTCTTTTCAGGATCAACCATTATATGTAATCAGTCAGCCTTTGGCTAACAAGGATTTGAAACCGGAATTCACCACTTCGTGGGAAGCCGGAATGGACTTGAGCTTTTTCGTAAATCGCATCCAACTTGACCTTACGTATTACCATGCAACCACCGATAATCAGATTGCTGTTGTTCCTGTTAGTTCAGCAAGTGGGTTTAATTCAGCCGTAACCAATGCAGGATCTATCCAAAATCAAGGTGTCGAGATTCTTTTAAATGTGATCCCAGTAAAGACCAAAAAGTTCACTTGGAATGCAAGCGTTAACTTCTCTAAGAACATTTCTTTGGTGAAGAACATCAGCACCGAAGGAGATATTTTTCCATTGGCCGAACATTGGGGTGTAACGATAGGAGCAGAGGCTGGAGAAGCTTACGGCAACATCTACGGATACGGAATTCAACGAGACGATGCTGGAAACAAACTAGTGGATGAGAATGGTTTCTTCGTGAAAACTAACGAGCCCGTGAAGCTTGGCAACTACCAGCCAGACTGGTTAATGGGGATTAGCAACGGTTTTACTTACCAAGGAATTACGCTGAGCTTTTTAGTAGATATCAAGCAAGGCGGACAGATTTATTCTGCTTCCAACATGTACAACCATGGCTATGCCGGGACGGTCGAGCAAACGTTAGAAGGCCGATCCGAGTGGTACGATTCTGAAGCACAACGGGAAGCGGCAGGTATTTCTTCCGCTAATTGGACACCAACGGGTGGATACCAAGTTGAGGGTGTTTATGAGGAGGGTACAATCATGGATGGCGAAGATGTTAGCGGGCAATCGTTCAGTGGATATGTCAACCCTGAAGAGTATTGGTATCAGTTCGCTCGTTGGACTGATGAGATTCATGAACCGCACGTTTACGATGCTGGATATGTGAAATTGAGAGAAGTGTATTTGGGCTATAAATTCCCAGAGAGGATCACGGACAAACTTCGAATCCAAGATTTAGAAATTGGAATTGTTGGAAGGAATTTGTGGTTGATTCATAGCGAGACACCCAATATTGACCCGGAAGCAGCCTACACAAACAGCAATGGTCAAGGAGTGGAATATGGCACGTTCCCTATTTCTAGAAGTATTGGATTTAATTTGAAGTTTCGGTTTTGATGAATTGGTTTGATAAATCCCCCGCCTCGTTCCTCGGCACCCCCTTTTCAAGGAGGAACTGGGCCAATTCCCCCTTGAAAAGGGGGTGCCCGAAGGGTGGGGGATTTAATTCTAAATCAACGTCATTCCTGCCCTTCCTCATCACCACTTTCTTCCTTTTCTCCTCCTGCGACAAAGGATTTGAAGATCTCCAAAACGACCCAACCCAACCAAGTTCTGTCAATCCTGAATTTCTATTTACTGAGTCGGTAAGAAGAGGAATGAGCGATGATATCGTTGGAATTCGAACTGAGATTTGGACATTGATGGTTTGGAATCAGCAGATGGCAGACATCCGTGGCGTGTCTACTCAATCTGATTTTTACAATTACGGAGCTGCCGCAAGTGACGACATTTGGGATAGATGGTTTGTTGGTGCTTTGACCAATATTCAGGAGATGATCCGCCTTACTGAGGATAAGCCTAGCGAAGTAAATAAGTTGGCTGTTGCCAGAATTTGGAAGGCGTATTTGTATCACCGAATCACAGATCTGTGGGGAGATGTGCCTTATTCAGAAGCGCTTCAGGCGAACACCGAAGCCATTTTATTGAGCCCCAAATATGATACTCAACGTGAGGTTTACTCGGATCTTTTAAAAGAGCTGAAGGAAGCTGCGGAAAGCTTCGACCCTCAGTTGGAAGATGTTGGCGCAGCGGATCCATTATTCGGTGGAGACATTATTGGTTGGAAGCGATTTGCCAATAGTTTGCGATTGAGATTAGCTATTCGAATTTCCGCTGCGGACCCCATTTTGGCTCGTCAACATGGTGAAGAGGTGGTCAATTCTGGCCTCCTTATTTCCAATGAGATGGAATCAGTCAGATTCCCACATAACTCGAATAATGGCTTAGCCATTTTTCAACTATTCAACACATTGGTGGATGATGACCCGGTTATTCATTATTACCCAAGCGAGTTCTTTATCAATCACTTGGAGTCTCGAATGGATCCTCGACTTGCCTTTTTTAGTAACCCCACCGAAGAGTCTCAAATCTTTGGGTTCGATGATTTTGTGGGTATTCCAAACCTAAAACTGAACACGGATCTAGAGAGTTTCAATCCGTTCAACACATCACAGGTTGATGGGCGGTTTTATGACGAGCCGATGGAAAGCAACACGTTGAGTTATTCAGAGGTTTGTTTCCTACAAGCGGAGGCAGCTTTGCTTGGATGGGGCGGGTCACAGCAAGAACGATATGAGGCTGGCGTGACTGCAAGCATGGCTTATTTCGCAATTGATCAAGCAGACATAACCGACTACTTGGCGAATGCCGGAGCCTTTGATGGATCGCTCGAACAGATCATAACGGAGAAGTGGATTGGGTTCCAATACCGAGATGGGTTTGAACCATTCGCAGAATACCGCAGAACTGGGTTTCCAAAGCTGTTGGATGAGAATGGTGCAGTCATTGACCCGAACACATTTCCCCAACGTTTGCCCTATCCAGAAAGTGAAATCTTTTTTAATAACGCGAACGTGTCTGCGGTTGGAGAAGGCATCAACGAAACGTCAACGAAGGTTTGGTGGGCGGACTGACATCACAAATCAGCTATTTTTGAATCATGAAAAGACTTTTTACCCTCGCTGCATTTTTCGTTTCAATTGGTCTTCAGGCACAGATCGTCACTGGTTTTGACGGTGAGCACCATACTGGCGGTAGCACCGAAATTACCAACGTTGATTTTCCAGCAGATTTGAGCAATGTTTCCCAGATACTAATGCATGTCTCATTGGACTGCCCATCAGGCGGGTGTGACCCTTGGGACAGATTTGCAAGCTTGAAAGTCGACCTTGGATGGCAAGACATTGAAATTGGGCGATATGTAACGCCCTACGGAAATAGTTGGTGCGACTGGACGATCGATGTTACGGAGTATCGCGAATTTCTATCCGGAAACACAGATCTGACCTCGCACATAGAGACTTGGGAAAATGGCTGGTTGATCAACACTAGTTTTGAATTTATCGCTGGTACCCCAGATTACCCGCATATCTCGGTACAAAATCTGTGGACTGAATACGACTTTACGTACGGTGATACAGTCTTTTATTCCATCAATCTACCCGAACAAACGGTGGAAATTCCTGCCAATGCGGAGGAGGTGATTTTTCGAATTGTAAACACTGGCCACGGACAGGGAAACACAGAAAATGCAGCCGAGTTTTCACAAAAAACGCACGCGATAAAAGTGAATGGAAGCACCGAATTCACGCAGTTTTTATGGAAGGACGATTGCAATGCAAACCCTTGTTCGCCACAAGGCGGTACATGGCAATTTGCACGAGCAGGATGGTGTCCGGGGCAGGATGTACAGCCAGATGATTACGACATTACGTCTTTGGTAACTCCAGGACAAACGGCAACTCTAGACTATGTGCTCGAACCGTTTTTGAACGAATGCAGCCCGTGGAATATCGATTGTGAGGATGGCGTAACCTGCACTGCTTGCAACTACAACAGTAACGGACACACAACCCCGCACTACAAAATTGTTGGACAGCTGATTGTTAAAAGTGGTTCGCCTTTACCTTCTGCTGTTTCTGAGGTGGAAAGGGATTTGGGACTTTTGGTCTACCCCAACCCGACTGTAAATGGTGGCCCATTGAACATCCAGATGAATAAAGATGAGGCGTTTTCTGCATCAGTATTCGACCTAAGCGGCAAGCAGCTGATTTCGAAACCCTTGAAAGGAAAATTTAACACGCTTGGTATCTCTGAGTTATCAGCCGGGATCTACCTTGTACGCATACAGAACGAAACATTCAACATTACCAAAAAAGTCATCATCAACTGATCATCATGAAAAAACTCTATACAACTCTTTTTCTTTCCATTCTTACTGTTTCGGGCTTTGCTCAGAATCCAGCAGGAAACTGTTTTCACGTTGATTACGATCAATTCCAGTTGGATGGACTTCGTAAATATTTCGATTGTGGTAATGACGATATGCTTAATGTCGGGGACAATCTAACGTTAGAAATTTGGCTACAATTCAGAGATTTTGGCGACAACCAGAAGGTGATTGGGAAGTTCGGATTGAATGATTCTGGATTCCTTTTAGGAGTTGATCAAGGAAGAATCTATCCGGAAGTTTGGACTCCAACCAAGTTTGAGGATTTAGCTGGATTGATGAATCCGCTTGCTCAGCATTGGCATCATTTGGCTGTTACTTACGAAGCTGGTGATTCGCTAAAATCATACATCAATGGAAAGCAAGTTGGGGCGGTACTCGTTTCTGGAGCTGGCCTTGCAACCAATACAGATCCTTTGATTATCGGAATCGCATCTTGGGACCTAAGTAACTTCCAAAGCTTTGGAAACATTGATGAGGTGCGTGTTTGGGATGTTGCCAGATCAGCAACTGACATCAAAGAGAACATGTTCCGTGAATTAGCGGGAACAGAAACAGGGTTGGTTGCTTACTACAACTTCAACGAAACAACAGGAAACACTCTGCCTGACGTAACTGGAAACGGAAATACGGGTACTGGAAATAATGTGGATGCTGATGAGTGGATGGCATCCAATGCAGTAATTGCGAACATGGGAACGGCTCCGGCAATGGATCTTCATGGATTGTGGAATGGACTTTCTTTTCAGGATCCAAGAGTTGCAGCAACGGATAACGGAATGACATTGACTGGCTCCGTGATGGACACAGCCGACTTTGTTGTGTTCGGCCATACTGGCGGAACTGGGACTTCTACATCAGATGTTCAGGCTACCGCTCCAGCCAACTTCATGCGAACCGGCAGAACTTGGTCAGTGACCAACATGGGAAGCATCAGCGCCAATGTATTAATGAACTTGGCTGATGCTGCTGGAGGTGGAACTGCATTGAATGCAACCGCAACACCTGCTTTCTACACCTTGCTTCATCGACCATCCAATTCAGGAGATTTCTTGCCAGTTGCAACTGGTGCATCTGTAAACAATGGCATTGTCTCTTTTAACGGGGTTGACATGCAGAATGGTGAATACACCATCGGTGTTGGTGATAGCGAGTACAATGGAGTTGGAATCCTCTCAGCAGCCATCCAGAACATTGATGTTTATCCAAACCCATCAAATGGCGAATTCTACCTTGATTTGAGTGGCCTTCCAAATGGAGTAGCGACTTTGGAAGTCTTTGCTGCCAATGGTCAAGTGATCCTTTCCGAGCAATTGAATTCTGACAAACGAACGTTAGATCTATCTGAGTTCGGAGCTGGACTTTATCAATTGAGAATTACTGCTGGATCTGAAGTATTTGGCCAGCGGTTGGTGGTCAATTGATGAACTAGTGTCATGTCAAGTGTGTTGTGGCGGTTAATCCGAAGTTATTTTTTGTCTGACCGAGGCAAAAAATATGAGCATAGCCGTAGCTACACGATCATTTTTTAACGCTGGTCAGGCAAAAAAGCCCGCCTTAGGCGGGTGGGCTGTCTAAAATACGCTTGACATGACACTTAAGTCAATGGTGTTCTACTCAATAATGACTTTACCTGTCTCCTGAATTTTTTCCCCGATTTGTAACTTATAGAAATAGATTCCTGTGGGTTGATGGCTCAAATCAATTTCTGATTTCGAAGAGGCAATTTTGGATTGGTGGACAATTTCTCCTAGCGCATTGGTGATTTCCAAACTTGACCCATTGCCTTGGGTTTGTTCCAATATGTTGGCGGTAAATTCAATGGTAAATTTCCCGTTGGATGGGTTCGGGTAAATCTGTAATTGATTTTCTCCTAAATCTGATTCCTCTATTCCCAGGCAGATATCTACAACAACCAAAAACTCATGTGTGGTTGGCGTGCAGGTTTTCCATAGCTGCGTGGAATCAGATACTTCGAGTGTATATAACGTAGTGGTTACGGGCGTTATGCTGTAAGTTGTATCGGTTGTGGCTGCGCCACCATTCCATGAAAGTGAATAGTTATTGATATTAAGATTCGAAACGGATAAGGTGGCACCTTCTCCTTCACAAATAGTGATTGTATCTGGCGAAGATGCAAACGTAATGGGTGTTCTAAAGCCTTCTCTAATGTAACAGTTGACCGTAAAAGAAGTGTATTCGTTTCGCCAATAATCTTTGCGCTGTTGCGTGGCCTCCTCCATAAAAGCTGTTAATGTGGGTGTACCCAACTGCGTTGTCATATAGGTTTCAATTGTTCGAGAAGGATCAGAATAATTTACCTGCTGCAATACAGAAGTTGGATCATTCATCTGGGTTGACCACTCGGTACTTGTTACCGAACTGCCAATTTGAAACCAGCCATTGCTCCATAAGCTTGGCGGATCAGGACTGCCGCTGTAATACGTGTTATTCAATAGCGTAACACCTGGTGGTGAAGTGACAGCGGAAGAGGCAGTAAATCCCGTTTCAGGTTGTTGAAATTCATTGTTTCGTATTGTAACATTAGCAGGCGTAGAAACACTTCCAATGCTAAGAGCCGTTGCGCGGGTGTCATTCAAATCGGGCCAATTGGGACGAGACCAGTCATAAACAATATTGTCAAAAACGTTCACATTAAGAAAATTATTAGCCAAGCTAATTCCAGCAATATTCCAGGTGCCCGATCTTTGATGAGCGATGACATTATTATACATCTCTACACCATCTACCTGTTCAAATTGTATTCCTCCACCTCTTGCCGACTCATCAATATCCTGTGCATCTAGGCAAACATTATTTCGGACTATACCTCCTACAGCTTCGTCTGGCCAAATGGCTTGCCACTGGCCAAACAATATCCCGGCCGAATTTTTAAGGCATAAGTTGTCTTCAGCTATTCCTCCGGACCGCTGCTGAACCCCTTCTGACGAGGATTCCGCAAAAATATTCCCCCTAACAATAAGGTCGTCTTCCCCTCTGTTCAAATAGGCGTTTCTATTAAATATGGTTGCCGGTGCTCCGTTGCCGGTGCTTGATATTACGGGGTCTTCACTCCAGCCATTGTGCCAAAACACATTCTCCTCTATCAGCATACTATCAACATCAGACCCAGTGAAAATGCCCTGGCAATGGGCACCTCCCGACACATTTCGATAATTATGAGAGATTACATTTCTCCTTAATTTGAAGTTTACAAGTCGGTTGGTAGCTCCTGGTGATACCTGCACCGAGTTGTTTGTGTAATACGAAAACTTGCATCCTTCAATAGAGATATTACTGCCCGATTTAACTATCCTAAAACCGCCCGATCCGCCTTGTGCACCGTTTGCTGTTGTTGTAAAGTCAGGACTTTCTGGGTCGCGAGTATGCGCGTGAAAATCTAAATGTGCAATGGCAATATTGTCTGTAGTAAAAGCCAGTTGAGATGTGGTATAACTTAAGTTAAACCCAGGGTCAATTCCAGTTTTCAGTAAAGGTCTTTCGCCCGTACCGTAAGCCGAAAACAGTTTTACTTCCGTAGCACTTCTTCCGCTTTGCCCTTGCAAATTGCTACTTAGCGATTGATAGAGCGTGTCTCCCCTGTTAAGAAGTGTCCAGTCGGGATAGAATTCTCGCATTTGGAGCATTGCAGCGGCAATGGTTTGATATGAATTAACTGGCCCGATCGGGTTAAACGGGTCGCTTCCAATAGCTGCATCAGCTGGAAGATAATATTGGGCTGTTGCATCGTTACCCGAGCTACTCACGTAAACAATCCGCGAGTCTGAACTTGGCGTAAAAACTGACCAACCTTCAGTGTCAAGCGGAAGCTGAGCAAATGCCATTTGTGTCTGAGCAAAGCTTAATTGAACCGCTAGCGCAATTAAAGCAACTGCCCCCTTATTTCTAATAATTGAATCCATGAAATTTTTCTGTCTTAAAACGCCCATATTCGATGCCTCTTTGGTTTACCCGGTTTTACGCAAGTCGGCAGTCTTTTCCTTTCCATCACCGATTTGCCAGTTGTTGAAGATAGATTTTTTCGAACTGCGATATTGGCAAGTTGGGGCGTTTTTTTAAGCTTTCGAGCGAAGAATTCTACCTGGTCCGAAGGACATCATTACCATGCTTATCTCGATGTCGATAGTTACTTTTTTGACGGATGGTTTTTTGTAGGTTTTCTTTTTCATTTCTAGGGACGCACCGAGGCACGCCCCTAGGTCAGCAGATGGTTTAATTGATTACGATACGATGCGTATCCGTTCCTTTTTCGGTTTCAACACGGATAAGATAGACACCTGTTGCCGTATTCAT
>JBLFWJ010000093.1:0-13031 GCA_047611425.1 Bacteroidia bacterium
TTCGGGTGAGTTGTTTTTCAATGGAAAACCATTGAAAGAGGATCATCTGCAACAAATCGGGTATCTACCTGAAGAGCGCGGTCTTTACAAGAAGATGAAGGTTGGGGAGCAGCTATTGTATCTCGCCCAGCTTAAAGGAATGCCCAAAGCGGAAGCGCTTAAAAAGTTAAAGTTCTGGTTTGAGCGCTTCGAAATTCAAGCGTGGTGGGAGAAGAAGGTTGAGGAATTGAGTAAGGGAATGGCGCAAAAGGTTCAGTTTATCGTGACTGTACTTCATGAACCGGAATTGCTAATTCTTGATGAGCCGTTCAGTGGATTTGATCCGATCAATACGAACTTGATCAAGGATGAGATTCTCAGATTACAGCAGAATGGAACGTCCATCATTTTTAGTACGCACAACATGGAATCTGTTGAGGAATTATGCGATCACATTGCGCTGATCAATAAATCCAAGGTGATTCTTGATGGGGAAGTGAACGAGATTCGTAATCGGTTCAAGAATCACGAATACCAGATTCGTTTTAATGGATCTATGCCGGAATTTGGCACTTCATTAGGAACGTATGGTGAGCTTAAATCCCATGATGTTGAAAGTGGTTTGGTTACGGCCAACGTTCAATTGACAGGAGGCGCAACGACCAATCAGTTGTTGACCAATATTATGCGAAGCGTGGATGTACAGGGATTTGAAGAGATTCTTCCATCCATGAATGATGTTTTTATTCAGGCGGTTGAAGAACCGGAAATGGTGAAGGAAAATGAATAAAATAGGCCTCATCATTAGAAGGGAATACCTGACACGCGTTCGGAAGAAGTCGTTTATCATTATGACGATTCTTGGGCCGTTATTGATGGCAGGTTTGTTTATCGTTCCTGTGTTCATCGCAATGAATGCAGATGAGGAACAAGACATCCTAGTAATTGACGATAGTGGCCTGTTTGGCGATGCATTGGAAAGTGACGAGATTCTCACGTTTCATCATGCCAATAATATGGAGATGGATTCCGGTGTAGCGAATGTCCAAACGGGAGATTTTTCTTCACTGCTGTACATTCCTGCTCGAATCTTAAGCGATCCAAGTGGGGTGAAGCTTATGTATGAGACCCAGCCTGGAATCAGTACAATCAATTTTATTGAGAATTCGATTGAGGACGAGATTGAACGAATTAACCTGAAGAACTCAGGGATTGATATTGAACAGATTGAGAAGGCACGAGACGATGCAAAGATCGATCTAGTGACCTCTAAATTGGGTGACCTTGGCTCGGAGACTACGGACAATGCCGAGATGAATATGGCCATGGGTATGATGGCAGCTGTGATGATATACATGTTCATTTTTCTATATGGTGTGCAGGTTATGCGTGGCGTAATCGAAGAGAAAACGAACCGAATTATCGAGGTAATCATTAGCTCTGTAAAGCCGTTTCAATTGATGATGGGTAAGATCATCGGCATTGCTTTAGTGAGTCTTACTCAGTTTCTGTTGTGGGTTGGCCTGACCATGCTGCTTACTACTGCGGCATCTTCTTACATGGAAAATATGATGGGGGCGGAGAGCAATTCTCAGGTAGAGCAAATGCTGGCTGATAACCCAGCCATGATGGCAGATGGGGAAGAGTTAGAGATGAATCAGGAAAAGGTAGATGAGTTGATGTCGAATTTCAATTTGATTGACTTTCCTTTCTTGATTGGTACGTTCTTGTTTTACTTCTTAGGTGGCTACCTTTTGTACAGCGCCCTGTTTGCGGCCGTTGGTTCTGCGGTGGATAATGAAGCTGACTCACAGCAATTCATGTTGCCGATTACAGCACCAATCATTTTCTCATTTGTGATGGCCCAAGCTGTGATTCAGAATCCGGATAGTTCTATGTCCTTCTGGCTGAGTATCATTCCATTCACCTCTCCAATTATTATGATGGTACGTGTACCATTTGGGGTTCCGATGGAAGAACTAGCCCTTTCAATGGCCATGCTTGTGGTTGGATTTATAGCCACCACGTGGATGGCAGCTAAGGTTTACCGTATCGGTATTCTGATGTATGGTAAAAAGCCAAGCTTCAAGGAGATCTGGAAGTGGATGCGGCAGGGATGAAAGGCCCGGTAACGCTCATCGACATTGGCACAAACACCTTTGAGTATTTGATTGCCAAATACGATGCTCAATCCTATGAGATTATAGATCAAGGCAAGATTCCAGTTTGGTTAGGAAAGGGTGGAATTGTGGATGGCATCATTCAAGAAGATGCGTTAGATAGGGCAGAGGTGGCGCTAAAAGATATCGCTGGACGAAGTAAGAAACTGCGGTCTAAAAAGATAATTGCGGTTGCAACGTCAGCGACCAGAGATGCTTCAAACTCATATCATTTAAATGACTTTGCCGAAGAACTTGGAATTGAACTGCGAGTTATAGAAGGGGACGAGGAAGCTGCACTCATTCAAGAAGGTACTTCACTTGGATTGCCAAAAGACTTTCCGGATCATTTGATTATGGATATCGGTGGCGGAAGTACCGAGTTTATTCAGGTACAGAATGGTAAAGTTCTATGGAAAAGAAGCTTTGATATTGGCGTTACTCGGTTGCTCGAGCGAATAAAACCAAGTGATCCACTAACTCCAATTGACAGTGATCGAATTAGACTTCATATCCGCGCGATTTTAGCACCTCTTCGTCAGCAGATTACGGATAATCCTGTGTCAATATTACTTGGGTCCGCTGGCTCATTTGATTCACTTGTTGAGATGCTTCATGCTTCTGAAAAGCTGGATTCAAAAGAAGGATTGGTTCGAATAGACCTCGGATTGTTTGGAGCTACTGATGCTAATCTTAGATCATCATCTATAAAAGATCGACAACAAATGGAAGGATTGATTCCAATGCGATCAACCACCATGCATTTGGCCACCTTCATGATTGCGGAAGTAGTTCAAATGACGAAAGTGTCATCGATAATCCGTTCTCCTTTCGCGCTGAAAGAAGGGATGCTTAAACGTGTAATGCAGGAAACTAGTTGACAATCAGTCGAGCAGACTTCTCTCCAATTCTGATAATGTAAAGTCCATCAATCCAGCTGTTGGTATCGAATACCACTTTACCACTGGTGACCGTTTCATTCAAAACAAGCTCGCCCATCAAATTGAATACCTGAAGGTTTTCTGAGTTAAGGTTATCCAATGTCAAATTGACAATATCGTTGGTTGGATTAGGCCAAATTGAGAAACTTGAATTGGCCGTTTCGTTAACTCCTAGAATGTTCTCGCAAAAAGCCGTGTCAGGGCTCAGTTCAATATAGCTTGGTTCGTCTAATTGGTTTACCAAATCACCCAAAAACATTGGACTGTATCGATTCATTCTGAATGTATTATTGGCAGAGATTGAAAGTGAATCACCTTGCGAAACAGGATTGCCACTAAGCAGTGGTGTCTTGTATTCCCAAACGATTTCTTCATCTTCATTAATCTCGAATGTGTAGCCATATCGGCCAACACATATTAGCGTGTTTCCGTTCGCCAATCGCTGAACGGTTGACAAGCCAGTAGAATGCATCACAGTTGAATCAGGTCTCTGGTAACTCCAATCGTAGGTTTCTGGCAAGTAAGTACCGCCACTTGAAATGAATCCCAATTCATACGAATCAAAGACTGGGGCTATGATGTTTACCGTACTGTAATCTGCTCCAAATCGATTGTTGAATACAAGGATCTTATCGTAGTTCGGGTCGGAGTTTGTTAGTTGCTGATCAACCCAATGACAATCGTGTTGAAAGAATAGTTTCTGATCACTTGAGTCGCCTTGTCCATAATTTGCTGGGTTTCCCCAACGGAAAAGTAAGTCACCACCTTGGCCGCTAAATCCTCCAGTATGACTAGCAGCTTGAGCAGTAGTTGTGCTGTGGTCAATAATCCAAATCTCGTTAAACGTTGGAACGCTGATCATAATCTGATCCCAATTCTCATTGTAATCCATTGCGTTGGAATGCATCCAATCAGCCACCCCATTTCCTTTATTAATGTCAATTAACTCACGGTGTAGGCTTGGACTACCAAAATTGGCTTTTGTTGAATCGTGATCTTGAATCAAGTGATCCCATGCATTCCATCTCCAAACGATATTCGCAGAATCAGAACCAATTGGTTGGATTTCTATGATGTGTTCTGGCCACATTTCATCGCCATTTAGCTGCGAAGTGTCCTTGCCTGCAGCAATTACTTCGGAGGATAGCTTTCGATCCCAAGCAATCGCCAGAATGTTTCCGTTTGGCATAATGGTGAAATCATGATGGAGCCGAACTGTTGAGTCGTTGTAAAACCACCTCCAAGTAACATTATCGTTCCAATCTCTTATTTCTAGGGCTTCTCCGCCACCTCCGGCATGAATCAAAGAATTGGATGCAGGGCCTCGACCAATGGCTTTGTATAAGTTGCCGTCACCGTCTAAGTATGCCGAGTTCCCAGGTTTGTAAACGCTGTCTTGCCATGTTTTTACTACCTCACCACAATTGTTCAGGAGGTAAACGTTGCTTTGATTGTGCGGGAACATCAGGTTGTATCCCTCATACGCTTCAATTGGATTGTAGCTGAGTAAGCCAACCGTATTTTGAGAAAACGCGTTAATACAACTCAGGGTTAGAGTTGCAAGTAGGATTGATTTTAAAAATCTCATTGATTAATGAATTTGAATGTTTTTTGATTTTTTGAAGATTTCAGACTCAAAATATACATGCCTTTAGACCAGCCTTGGATTCCGAATATGGATTCTGGGCTATTGATGTTGAAAGACTTTATCGCTTTTCCTGATAGATCGTATATCGTTCCGACTAGACCAATTGCATTGACCCCAATAATTTTGAGTTGACCGTTTGTTGAGACAACTCGAACATCATCAATCACGGTAGTGGAACTAATTCCAACAGGTTCTGGAATTATCGTACAAGGTGCAGGAATCGAGTCAATTTCAATCAAGCTACCGGGAGTCAATTCTTTTCCAATAAATGCTGGAAAATCAACAGGTAACCTTAAACCTCGAAACATCGCATTCTGAATGGGGTTGGTGCCTTGCGTCAAATTCCCCGATGTTGAAGATGGACTGACATACTCCCAAACTTTATTGTTGGTCGGTGTGATTTCGAAGAGACGTCCAGGGCTTCCTTCGCAAACCAACGTGTTTCCATTTGGCAATCTCTGGGCTCCGGAAATTGTGCCGCTAGCAAAATCGGGTTCTTCATAATGCCAATCTGTGTTTGCTGGGCCAAATGCATTCGCACCCGGATTTGGAAAATCACCATTTACATCCATTTGTGGATCAAAAACATTTACCGCAGATCCAGCTGTTCCTCCTCCATTATTGAATACCATGAATTTCCCACCATCAGGTAAACTGTCAGGAATCCAATGTATGTCGTGCGGGCCTAATAGCATTTGGTCGTCAACAGTTCCCCGGTCGTAGGTTAAAGGGTTTCCCCATCGGTACAAGTAATCTCCGCCCATGCCTCGGTCACCTCCAGAATGAGATGCAGCCTCCACAGTTGTAGTACTATGATCGATTACGTAAATCTCACTGGATTTTCTGCTACTCATCACAATAAGATCATGTTCAGCATTGTAGTTTACTGCATTGCAGTGAAGAAAATCGGCAGAACCGTTAATGGAGTAATTTATATCTAGTAATTCTGGATGATCCGCAACAACCCCAAAGTTCAATTTTGTTGAATCGAAATCTTGAATAAAGTGATTCGATACATCCCATTCCCATACTACAATTCCACTGTCAGGATAGATAGGTTCTATCTCTTGGATAACGGTTGGCCAAAGCTCATCAGTTATCGTAGCTGGATTTCTGCCATTAATAATTGATTGACTGTTAGAAAGGTAGCCCCAATTCAAAACCAGAACATTTCCATTTGGCAATGGCTCCACATCATGGTGTTGGTGTAACGTTGGATTAGAAACCTGATAATGCCACAAAAGATCACCTTCCCAAGAATATTTTTGAACCAAACCTCCGCTACCACCGCCCGAGTATATTGAGCTTACAACCTTACCAGTCCTTAGGATATCTCCATTTTCAAGAAGATAGGTTGCAAGCCCAGGCGTGCCTTCAGTTGCCCATTGATGAACACGATAGCCACAATTGTCAACGAGATACACCGTATCTGATCCGGAACCTGCGATAAACGTGTATCCGTTAAAGGCCTCAGGAAAGTTGAAGAAAACGCCTAATGTTTGTTGGCCCCAAGCATTGTGGGTGGCCAGAGCCATTACCAGAATTAATAGTCTTTTCATCGGTATTGCAAAGAAAACCGATTCGGTTGGATTTGATGTCATTTTTAACAGCTGAATGCGATTTCGTTTTTCCGCTCAGATCCTTCCAAATTCCTCCTTGCATGATACCTTCGCAGCAAAGCAATTGAATATGCCCAAGATTCTGATTATTGATGATGAAGCGAGTATCCGTAAATCCATAAAGGAGATTCTGGAATACGAGAAGTATGAAGTGGATGAGGCGGCCGATGGAATGGAGGGCGTAATCAAAGTTAAAGGTGGCACTTATGATGTGATTCTATGTGACATAAAAATGCCGAAGATGGATGGCCTGGAAGTGTTGGAGCGAATCCGCCTGCTAAGTCCAGAGTCAGCAGTAGTAATGATTTCTGGTCATGGAAATATTGACACGGCTGTAAGCACCTTAAAGGAGGGTGCATATGATTACATCCCGAAACCGTTAGATCTCAACAGATTGATTGTTTCCGTTCGGAACGCCCTTGATAGAACCAACTTGGTTGCCGAAACCAAGGTGCTACGTAAAAAGGTGAGCCGTGGGTACCAAATGATCGGAGCGTCTGAAGGGATTATCAAGGTCAAGGATATGATTGGTAAAGTGGCCCCAACTGATGCTCGCGTGTTGATTACTGGGCCAAATGGAACTGGAAAAGAATTGGTAGCCAGAGCCATTCATGAACAAAGCCAGCGTGCAGAGGGGCCAATGATTGAGGTGAATTGTGCGGCTATTCCATCTGAATTGATTGAAAGCGAATTATTCGGGCACGAAAAGGGAGCCTTTACGTCAGCAGTAAAGCAGAAGAAAGGCAACTTTGAAGCAGCTCATGGTGGCACTCTATTCTTAGATGAAATTGGAGATATGAGTCTGTCCGCACAGGCAAAAGTATTGAGAGCATTGCAGGAAAGTAGAATCATGAGAGTAGGTGGGGAGAAGGAAATTAAAGTGGACGTGCGTGTAGTGGCGGCAACCAATAAGGATCTGAAACATGAGATATCCGAAGGAAATTTTCGAGAAGATCTTTATCATCGTTTGGGTGTGATTTTAATCCAAGTGCCGGCATTAAATGATCGGAAGGATGACATTCCACTTTTGGTTGAACACTTCTTGGATCTGATTTGCAATGAGCAAGGAATAGCGAAGAAAGGAATTGACAAGGATGCGATGAAAGAACTTCAAGCATACGATTGGAGCGGGAATATCCGAGAACTGCGAAACGTTGTAGAACGACTGGTAATACTTGGTGCAAAGTCTATCTCTAAAAAGGACGTAGAACAATTTGTAAAGCTTTAATGAAACGGATTTCAACCCTAATTCTAATCATAGTTTCGCTTTCGGCCTTCGGCCAGAAGGAGATCAACACCATAGCTTTTGGTTCGTGTGCATTTCAGTTTACGAAGCAAGAAATCTGGCCAAAAATCCAAATGAATAATCCTGATTGCTGGATATGGCTGGGAGACAATATTTATGGCGATTCTGAGGATATCAATGTAATCGAACGAAAGTATTCTAAACTAAAAGCCAACGCATATTACCAGGAGTTCAATAGCGCGCAACCTGTTTACGCGACATGGGATGACCATGATTACGGGAGCAATAACAGTGGAAAGGACTACCCGACCAAAGAAGCATCGAGATTGGCGTTTTTAAACTTCTTTGATGAACCAAGCAACAGTCCTCGTTGGGATCGACCGGGTGTTTACACCAGCTACGATTTAGGTGAAGATGAGAAGTCTGTAAAGCTGATTCTGTTGGATACCAGATATAACCGCCAAGACCCATCACCGGATGGCGATGTATTGGGGCCTGAACAATGGGCCTGGCTGGAGAAAGAGTTAAAGGACAATCAGGCTACCATCACAATAATCGGATCCAGCGTTCAATTTGTTTCCGATGATCATGGGTTTGAAACTTGGGGACATTTCCCAAGATCCAGGCAAAGGTTTATCGAGTTACTTGGAAGTACCGAAACAAAAGGAGCGATCTTCATTAGTGGTGATCGACACCTGACCGAAATTTCCTTGGAGAAGGGCACCAAGGCAGGTTTCCGTTTGTACGATTTTACTTCTAGTGGGCTTACCCATGGCATTCCAAAAATGTTTGTGAATGATTCGGAAAAGAGAATAGGGGAGTTTTACAACAAGAAAAACTTCGGCATCATCAACATCGATTGGGACAACAGAAACCTTTTGTTGGAGGCTCACAACGAGGACAATGCCCCTGTCTTGGGCCACATAATTAGCTTCAGCGAGTTAGGTCGCTAGGGTTTTTAGGAATCGGTAGAATTCTGTCAGCCACTGGATGAATATTCAATGCATGCATTGCTATCTTCGTAAACCCTAACTCCAACTTTATCATGCGCATATCTGGCCTACTAGCCATTCTAATTCTCAGCTTTTTCTTTTCAGATGTGCAAGCACAATTGATTAGCTATACCAAAGTGGATTCTTTCTCGGTAGACCAATTAAAGGATCGATGGAAGCGAATGGGAATTCCTCGGGTGATCATGCCTGTAAAGAATGGTGTGGATGCCTACGACATTACTTACAAAACCACTTATGGTGACGGTTCGGAGGTTGTCGCTTCTGGAATTTACTTTGTTCCGATCAACGCTAAGAAACCAGCGCCATTGTTGATTTACAATCACGGTACTACGATTCGGCCGGAACGAAGATTAGGCTACAATGGTGAGGATCAGATCTGTATTTTGTTTGCCACAGATGGTTATGCTGTTTGCGAACCTGATTATGTTGGTTTGGGCCATGGAGAGCGCAGGCATCTGTACATCCATGCTGATTCTGAGGCCGATGCTGGAATAGACATGATGAAGGCCGTGGTTGAACTGGATTCGATGCTTGGGTTGGAGCGTGATTCTATGATTTTCATATCGGGTTATTCGCAAGGAGGTCATGCAGCAATGGCTGTACATCGAAAGCTGCAAGAAGAGTATTCGAACGAGTACACGGTAACGGCATCCTCTCCTATGAGCGGCCCGTATGATCTTGATGGAGTGCAAGCCGATGTGATGTTCCATCCTTATTCGCAACCGCATTATCTGCCATATCTTCTATTAGGATACAATGAGGTTTACCAGATTTTCGAAAAAGAGCGCTTTTATGATCAGGTATTTGCCAAGCCGTACAACGAAATTGTACAAGGTGTTTTTAATGGCAAACATTCGGTTGGAAACATCAACGATACGCTACCACTGGTACCCAAAGACATGCTGTCCGATAGCTTGGTGGATCTGTTTCTAAATGATCCTGATTTTAGATTTAAAAATCTATTGAAGGAAAACAGCATGGACAACTGGAAGCCTGAACGACCAGTGCAAATGTGCTTTTGTGATGGAGATGAAGAAGTAAGTTACCTCAATGCCATGGTTGCGCATAAGCGGATGAAAGAGCTTGGCGCGGAGAACGTAACGCTAAAACGAGTTGGTAAAAAGTTTACACACCGATCTTGTGCAGATTGGGCAGTGGCCTACACCAAGTTCTACTTCGATAGCTTCAGAAAGGGAAGTAAGAAGGGAAGAAAGGGACCGTTGTTAAAACGGTGGGCTGTAAGTATTGCAAAAGGCACAATGAAAAAGTGATTGACGCGTGATCCAACTCGAACTCAATCAAAATAACTGGTAGCTGCCGCTCGAAGTGCCATTGCCAACTATTTTAGCCGCATGTCTACGCAACGTCTCTCTCTAACTTTCCTTGGCACCGGCACATCTCAAGGAGTGCCTGTAATTGCTTGCGATTGCATGGTTTGCACCAGCCAAGATCCAAAGGACGATAGAACTAGATCTTCAGTATTGATGGAAGTGGATGGCAAGACGATAGTCATAGACACAGGGCCCGACTTTCGCAGGCAAATGTTGCGCGAAAAAGTGCAACAATTAAATGCCGTTATCTACACGCATGATCACAAGGACCATTTGGCAGGAATGGATGATGTGCGAGCGTTTTGTTTTAAGCAGAAGAGGGCTATGCCGCTTTATGCTTCTCAAAATGTGCAAGATTCATTAAAGCGGGAATTCCCTTATGCCTTTGTAGCCAAAGAAAACAGATACCCAGGAGCCCCAATAATTGATTTAGAGCTCATTGACTATGCACCTTTTAGTGTTGATGGAATTGAAGTAATACCCATCAAGGTTCGCCACGGCAAACAAAATATCCATGCTTTTAGAATAGAGGATATAACCTATATCACTGATGCCAACAACATCGCGCCAGAGGAAATGGATAAGATTCGCGGAAGCAAGGTGTTAGTAATTAATGCATTGCGGCAACAAACTCATCACAGTCATTTTAACCTAGAACAGGCTTTGGCGGTGGTAGAGGAGGTTAAACCCGAGATGGCATATTTGACGCACATTAGCCATCTGCTTGGAAAGCACGAAGATGTGCAAACAACCTTACCCGAAAATGTTTTCTTGGCATATGATGGGTTGAAGGTGTCTAGCTAGACTTATTTCTTTGGCACCGGGAAGACCATAAATCAACTTATTAATCAGTCCATCTTTACAGTTATTGGCCACCCAACAAATTGTTTCGCATCCACTTCAGTGACATCAACGAATCTTGGCCAACACTCGAAGGTAACTTCTCGAGATGCCTTCTTGAAACGGATTAATCCATAGCCAGCTCCGGTTGAAGGGCCATCAGGGTTAGCATAGGCTTGCATGGTTATTTTATTGTCAAAGCCATCAAGGTAGTTGCCCGTCCAAGGCAATGCATCGTTGGAGTTCTCTCCCGGTTTTTCACTTTCCGGCCACCACCATCGTTCGTAAATGGTGTTTACAATTGCAGGTACGGTAAATTCCCATGGGCCATCTTGGTAATTCTCAACTCCGTGTTGAACTTCAAGCTGAATGCGGTTGAACTGAGCTACAAACGGGAAAACATTAGAGACCTGGCCCATGAGCTGGACATAAGACCTGAACTGCTGTGCCGTTGGCGTAAGGAGTTCGGCTCAACCCAGACAGCGAGTTTTCCTGGTAATGGAAAAAAGAAAATGGACGCCCAAGGAGTAGATGCGGCAGGGATCGGAGGAAGGATAATGCCCTTACCCGGGGGGGTCTTGGTAGCCACGGGTTGGCAGAGCCGAGAAGTCAGCAGATGTCATAGTACCCTTAGCAACCAGCCGAAGATCTGGAGGACCACCTACAGAAAGTGCGCTACATGAGCACACCCCATCGGAAGGCCAAGGTCAATAAGGCGAGCAAGGCCCAGCAAACCCAAAGTGCAGGCAAGGCCGCATTGGATGAGTTGAACAATCGCAACAACCGTTGGAGAAAGGAGCAGGACGAACGCCCCGGTCATAGCAGCAAGGAAGCGAAGTACACGAGCAACAAGACCCATTACAGTCCCACCGACCCCGATGCTCGGATAAGCGTAAAGCCGGGCAAGGCCCGCAAGCTCAACTACCAAAGTCAGTTGAGTGTGGATATAGACCACCATGTGATCACGCATATAGGTGCTGATTATGCTGATAAGAAAGACAGTCAAAGTTTAGAGGATGTTGTGTTGCGAACCAAGAAAAGACTCAACGACCAAGGGCTACTTTTTACCACAGTGCTGGCCGATACGGGCTACAGCAGTGGCGAGAACTACGCCTTTCTTGAAGCGCAGGGCTTGATAGGCTACATACCCGCTCATGGAACGTATAAGGGCGGTCCCGAAGGGTTTGTCTACGAGCCAGCGCACGACCGTTGGTTGTGCAAGAACGGCAAGTATGCCACCTTCAGAAAAGTGCAGAAGGACAAGAGCCGCACCCCTTATGGAACAGGTTACAATTTGAAGAAAAGCCTTCCTCTGCAAAAGCGTTTAAGCTTGTAGCGCCCGTTGGGGCATGATGGAGTTACCGTTGTGTTCTGTCCCGATACCATAGTGGTGTTAGGATAAGTGCCTAAAACCACTGGAGGTGGGCTTGGGCTTACTATGGATTGCAACCAGCAAAGAAGCTCCTTCAAGGCCCGTTAATTTCTGGGAATCCGTCTGGTCCCACATTCAATGCAAGGGTATTGAATGTGTTCTCGTTGGCTAGATGGGCAAAGCAAACAGCAGGTAGCATTACTACCAATGCGGTGATAATAGACAGAAAAGACTTCATGTGTTGGATGGGGATAATAAAGCCCGAATGTGGTTTCCTAGCACTCTGTTTGAAGACTATTCCTTCAAAATTCTAACCACTTCATTCTGTCCATTGGCGGTCATCACTTCAATCGATGAAATGAGAAGATTAAGCTGACTCCAAAGGTGCGACATCTCTCCCTTTATTCTCCACAAAACGAAAAAAGCCCACCGTATTGGTGGGCTTTTTTCGTTTTCTCCAGACAATCTTATTATTCCTTCACCACTCTGAACACATCGCTTGTTCCATCAGAAGTGACCACCTCGATGGTGTAAAGTCCTTTTGCTCCGACTATCTCCAGATCTATCCGTTCCGCATCAATCACCGTTTTCTTGTTCATTATCTGACCATGGATGTTCCTTACCGTTATAAATGCTTGCTCTGAGTCACCAAGTACAACGGTGACCTTTCCAGTTGTCGGGTTTGGGAAGATGTTAATCTCAGTTTCAGCTTCTTCGTTGGAAAAACGAGATAGCTCTCCGCCTTGGAAGCTTGAGGTTCCGAACAGATTATTGCCACTGTACGAACTGTAGTTAGATGTTGGGCTACAGAACGTTTTCACTTTCCATTGGTAGGTAGTTTCTGCCTGCAAGAAGTTAAGCTGAGTAGAAGTGGTAGGAGCTG
>JBLFWJ010000094.1:0-12707 GCA_047611425.1 Bacteroidia bacterium
CCACTTTTCTGGCAAGAATGGCTCCGAAGATCAATCCCAACCCCCAATTAAACAGCGCAACAATAACTGTAAGAAATGTAACTATACCAGCGGCATTAGCTGTGCTGTTACAGTATTTCGTGGCTTTCCCAATGAATTTATCTACTGGTTTTGTGAGCGCCAATGTGTGCCCTAAAACCAACATCAACATCATTTGCATTGCAAACACCATTAAAGGTGGATTCCAAAGTCCTTTCTCCCAGAATTGTAGGATTTCAATTCCTCGGTCAACCCCAGTTGTTTCTGACGTGGTGAGTCCCAATGCTAAAAGCATTGTAACTAAAGTGAGTACCACGGCAATCGTGAAGGGTGCTGGGAGCAGCGTTTTAAAGGCTTTTTCTATGGCGGATGAGAGATTCAATTTAAAGAGTTTGGTGTTTCGAGTTGCTAGTTACGAGTGAAGAAAAATGTGCTTTGCGAATAATTGAGCAGCTCAATATGATAAATGGTCTAATGCATTCTGAAATCGTTCTTGCTCAATTCCTTTCACCACAAAGTAATTGGCTTTTATCGATTCGAGAACATCGATATACTTATTGAAAATGTCCAGCAATTCATTCGGGTTTTCTCTCAATGGGTCGGAAACCCATTCTAGATCGGGGTAGGTTAGAAGATGGACGCGATTTTTTTGTTTTCGAACCATCTCGTCAAGCTTAGCATTTGAATGGCCGTACTTGAATTCCTGCCATACTTTAATGACTACCAGATCTGTGTCGCAAATCATGTGGGAAGGCGATTGCTCGAGGGTCTCTTGCTCTAATTTCAATTGGCCTTTCGCGATTTCTATCAGATCAGATTCTTCGTAAATGCCATTTCTGTTTTGTAAAAATGACCGAGAAAATTCAGGAACGATAGGAGCGGAAAAGTGCTCACCAAGCCGTTTTGCTAAAGTTGATTTCCCAGTGCTCTCTGGGCCTACAATTGAGATGATGCGCGTTCCAGCTTCCATTGTTTTCGCCAGCTAATGTACCCGACAATGGCCAAAACGGTGTACACCGCGTACAACCCAGAAGTAGGCTCCAAACCTCTGCTCCAGTATAGGAATATGTTGAAGGCATCAATTACAACCCAATAGATCCAATTGCTCAGCACCTTTCGAGTGACCATGTATGTGGCAATCAGACTAAAGGAGGTTGTGAACGCATCCAAGTACGGCATAGCCGAGTCGAATCCTTCAGAAAATGCTCTTCCCAGAATAGCCGTTCCTGCAAAGCCAACCAGAATCAACCAAAGGTGATGTGGTCTTCGCCATTCCTTGATCCTTAGTTCGGTTCTATCTTTTGAACCGTATTTCCATTGCCACCATCCATAAACAGCCATCACAACATAGAAAAGACTGATGAAGGATTCTCCAATGAGGTTGGCAGAGTAGGTGAGGTACACGTAAATGCCAGAACTGACGAAAGCTGGATACCAACACCAAATGCTTTCCTTGGTGGCTAGAACCACGTAGAATATCGCCAATACTATGGCTGTGTATTCAAGAATTGAGCTTAGCTCCATGCCTTCGGATCCCACTTATCAGGCGGAAGATGTCCATTCAATATCTTGATGGAAACCGACACTTTTGTTTCGTCCTCAAAGCTTGGTTTGAGCGATGTGTTTAGTGCAGACATCACCTCGTCATATTCTCCAAAAACCTGAGTGCTCATACCATTCGTCACGGTCTTCAATCCATGAGAATTTAGTCTTCTCAAGAAATCATTAACGACAGGTTTATAATCTTCTGTTAAGGGATACATCGATATCTCAAGCGATACCTTCATTATCAACAGGAATGAATGGCAGAGGCCAATTCCGACAATAAATTCGGGTCTTTTTCAATGGCGTTTCCAACCACAATCACATCTGCTCCAGCTTTACAATTTGCCAACGCTTTTTCAGGTGTTCTGATTCCGCCACCAGTAAAAAGTGGGACGGAAATTTGCGAACGTACAGCAGCAATCATTTCCTCGGAAATCGGATTTTTAGCACCGCTCCCTCCATCCATGAAGATGGCATTTAACCCAAGCATTTCACCTGCAAGAGCAGTGCAAGCGGCAATGTCATTTTTATCATGAGGAATAGGCGTAGTGCCGCTCATGTAACTGGCCGTTGTTTGAGTTCCACTATCAATCAACATGTATCCGGTTGGAATAACTTCAATTCCAGCACGCTTCAAAACTGGAGCAGACATAACGTGTCTTCCTATCAGCATTTCTGGATTTCTACCAGATATAACCGATAGAAAAAGAATCGCATCTGCACTTGAAGATACCTGACTTGGATCTCCAGGAAAAATAACCGCAGGAATATTGCAATTGGTGTGAATCGAGTTGATTACTTGATCCATCGACCCGTTGGTCATCAAACTTCCTCCAACAAAAATCATATCGACTTTTGCTTCAACGGCAGATTCGCATAATCTTGCTACTTCACTTATGGAGGCACTATCTGGATCTATTAACAAGGCAAATTGCTTCTTACCAAGTGCCTGTTTTTCCCTTATCTGTTCTACGATTCCCATTCTGAATGCGCGAAATTAAGGCAATTAATATCGTGGCAACCTGATCAATTCGATTTCGTCCTAAAAAGGATAGAAGTGATGGGCAAAAAGAACATCTTGATTCAAGCAATCGAAAACTGTTGGCAGTCTGTGTATTACGCGGTGATTGGGAACTTGGAATTACCCGTTGGAAATGAGAACTTTAAGCCTACTAATCCGAGAAGATCTCAACCCCTTTTGAGACGTTTAATTCAAGCCGCACTTACTGTTTTGCTAGTACTTAGCGTCACAGTCATCTCATTCGGTCAGGAATGCGGGGTAATCTACTGCAGCCCAGCAGGAATGAATACTTCGACTGGAACCAAAGCTGACCCTGTTGACCTCTCTACAGGCTTATCCATGGTAAATGGCGCCAATTCAAAATTGTATTTGAGAGAAGGAACTTACGTTCTGTCTCAGTCTTTGGTGATGATTTCCAATGTTTCAATCGTTGGAGGATTCAACCAGAATTGGGAAAAAAGCAATTCAGCGCTTACAACAATATTCAGGGATCCATCCAATATTCAGGTTGGTCCACCGAGGTTGATCGGGGTTGAGTGTGTTGGCCTTTCCAATTTCAAGTTACAGGATCTAACCATTCAAGCGGCCAACGCTGTGGGCGAAGGCGTGACAACTTATGCTGTCTATTTGCGAAACTGCGCAGATTACGATATCGTTCGATGCAGAATTATTGCAGGCAACGGAGGCAATGGCAATTTCGGTGATTCAGGAACACCAGGTGTATTTGGATCGAATGGAGAACCTGGACAGCCCGGGAATGAAGATGGAGCCGGAAATCGAATCGGTGGAATCAGTGGGGCAGGCGGTTTTGCAGGCTCATTGGCCGGAGGATTAGCTGGCGATGGTGGTGAACGTGGAACGTACGAGTTTCCTGCTGGCGGTGATGCTTTTCCAGGCTATGAAGGCCTTCAAGGTCAAGGAATGTTCGGTGGTTTTGGGGGTGACGGAGGACTGGAGATTTTCACAACAATTATATCAACTTCTTGCGATAGAACTCCAGCAAACGATGGAGATCCAGGTAACGATGGCGGCCCGGGAACTCACGGACTTTTAGGTCAAAATGGTCAATCAGCTCAATTTGGAGGATTCTTCAATCCGGGTTCTGGTACTTCAGGTTCAGATGGAACACATGGCTCCGGAGGCGGAGGTGGCGGAGGTGGCGGCTCTCAGGGCGGTATTTTTTGGATCTACATCCCATGGCCTGTGGAGGATACTATTCCTCCCAACTCAAACGGATCAGGTGCTGGTGGCGGTGGCGGTGGTGAAGGCGGCCAAGCTGGAACTGGTGGTCTCGGAGGGCAAGGAGGAGGAGGCTCTTTTGCAGTTTACACATACGACAACGGGTTTAACGGTATTTTGAAAGATTGCGAACTCCAGTCTGGTTTGTCTGGCATTGGAGGATTTGGAGGGCTTGGTGGACCAGGCGGTTCGGGCGGACCGGGCGGTGCCGGAGGCGGTTTACAAAATTGTGACATCGGTGCTGGTGGAAATGGAGGCGAAGGCGGACAAGGCGGATCCGGAGGCCAAGGTGGAAATGGATCAAATGGAATAACTGAAGAAATTTATGAGGATGATTTGGGTCAGCCACTGGTATTACAGAATATTTATGGCCTTTCTCAGCCTTTGGTTACCGTTAATTATTCAGGATGTACAGACTCGCCAGTGCAGTTTTCTGTTGAAGGGTCGGGTACCGCACAATGGTTTTTTGGTGCGGGGGCAGAACCGTACAGCCAATTTGGAATTGAAGCCGTAACTAGTTACGAAACACTTGGAGATAAGACATTTACGTTGGTGTTAAATGGTGTGGCTTACACATACACATTTGCACTTGACATTAGGTTAACAGCACCAACAGCTCCCCCACAAATTAACAGTTCAACAATTGACCTCTGCGAGGGAGATGGAGGAAACTTCACAAGCTCAGTTGCAGGGGACAACTACTATTGGCAGCTATCAACAGAAAATGACACCGTTGAATTTAGTGGACCTGGATTCCAAGTACTTAATCACAGTTTTGATACAGCAGCCACCTATCAATTAACGCTGCAAACCGAAACAGCCTGTTGCGGAAAATCATTTGCTGACACGATTACAATTGTTGTCGATTCAATTATTCCACCCTCAGTAGAGGTTCAGTCTGATTTATTTGGAGCTGGAATTGTTTGTCAGGCTTCAAATATCACCTTTACCGCAGCTGCTGTAGATGTTGGCTCTTCCGCTTCGTATCAATGGACGATTAATGGATCCAACGCTGGATTAGATCAACCTGTCTTTACAACCAACGCGTTAGTTGATGGGGATCAAGTGAATTGTGTTGTCACATCAAGTTTGGGGTGTGCTACTGGACAAACCGCACAGGGAATTCCGATTGCGATTTCACTTATTCCACCTCCCGAAGCTACATGTGAAGTTGACTCATTTATTGCTGGAGATCCAACTCATTATTTGGCAACCATCACTTCTGCAGGACTTCCTCCATACGAGTATTTCTGGACGTTTGGAGATGGCACCTTCGGGTTTGGAGAAGATATCTATCACATTTATGATGATGGTGGATTCTATACTGTGCAACTGACCGTGGTTGATTCTAATGGTTGCGAAGCGCACTGTCAAACCCAGATAGATGTGGCCTCATTTTTCTCTGTTGATTTCAATATCAACGGCTTGCCAATTGATTCTATGAGTGGATGTGCACCACTTAGTGTTCCATTTGAAAATGTTTCGGTTAATGCTACGTCTCAGTTTTGGGATTTTGGCGATGGACAATTTTCCAATGAAGAGAGTCCGAGCCACGTTTACACCACACCAGGAATTTATGCTGTGACACTCTTTGCATATTCTGAAACTGGAGGAGATTCAGCTACTGTTGAAAACCTCATTAATGTGCTACCCAATCCAACGGCTAGCTTTCAGCCTATTCAAGTAAATCCAGAAGAAGGAGCAGATACCGTACAATTTGCAGACAACTCGCTTGGGGCAGATTCTTGGTCTTGGGATTTTGGAGATCCAGGAAGTGGAGCAGAAAACTTTTCCGACCTCAGCAATCCTTTTCATGTTTACGAGAACAACGGCAGTTATACTGCAACGCTGATCGTTACAAATCAATTCGGATGCGCTGATACTATTTCAATCGCTCATGGAGTAAATGTTGGAATTGAGGAAATTAATGACCTCATATCGGTTTACCCAAATCCCACTACAGGTCTAGTCTATTTAAGTGTCAGTGATGATGTCAGCGAATCCAATATTCGAGTTATTGACTTGGTAGGGAAGAGCATCAAAAACGTCAATGTCACTTCTAGGTCGTTAGATGGACTAATTGTGCTTGACCTTTCACAATTGGAAATTGGCACCTATTTCATTTCTGTTTTTCAGGATGAACGAGAGCTGAACATCCCAATAGTTGTTGTAGGTAGATAAGATGGGATACAGATTGATCATATCGATGTTTCTGATTTTTGGGTTTGCCAATGCAAATGCCCAAGAATGTAACATTTGGTATGTGACAACGGGTGGAACTGGAGTGGGAACAGTGACGGACCCAGCATCTCTTCAAACAGCGTTGAATGGTGTTGTGCCTGGTGTTGATCACATTAGAATGGGTGTTGGCCCTTACCTTTTCGATCAACAATTAGACCTAGTTGGTGGAGTAGTTCTAGAAGGCGGATATAATCCGACCACTTGGGAAAAATCGAACAATGGTGTGAGCCTGATTTATCGGAGCAACGCGAACATCACTCCTGGCCCAGAACGATTGGTAGCCATTTCGGCAGTGGGAATTAGTGATTTCAGACTACAAGATTTAGATGTTGAAGTACAGGATGCCGTGGGCATTGGCGTAACTACCTATGGAATTTATCTGAGCGGATGTTCAGATTATTCAATTGTTCGTTGTAAGGTTGAAGCTGGTAGTGGCGCTAACGGTGTGAACGGTATTCCGGGTGTGAATGGTCAGAACGGGGTTGATGGAACGGACGGTCAAGGAGGAAATCAATGCGGTGGCGGAAATACGGCTGGTGGTACTGGCGGATCTAGTTGGTCAGCTGGAGTTGCAACTGGCGGTAACGGAGGAAATGGCGGAGCCGAGGGAAGTGGTTGGTCCTGCTGTGTTTGGGGTATTCCTCCATGGACAGTAGGTCAGGGTAATAATGGTCAGGTAGGACAACCAGGTGCTGGAGGAAATAATGGTACCGGAGGAATTGCTGGTCTTGGTTATCAACAAACATTACCCGCTTGTTGGGTGATTTTTGGAATTGAAGTGCCACAAAATTGTCAAGCAGGAGGACCAAACTTTGGTCAACCCGGAGTCGATGCTTTGGCCGATGGTGCTGATGGCGTAAATGGCGCAAATGGTGTTCCTTCCCATGTGGGAGGATTTTTCATGCCAGGCAATGGCGTTGATGGAATTGACGGTGAAGATGGATCCGGTGGTGGTGGTGGCGGAGGAGGTGGTTCTTTTGGAGAATTGATCGCATTGATGGGTACTGGTTCTGGACCAGGTGGCGCAGGTGGAGGGGAAGGCGGAGAAGGAGGCACTGGTGCAACAGGTGGCTCTGGGGGGGGTGGCTCATTTGGAATTTACGTTGACAACAATGGCACAGGTGGTGTTATCGGTGATTGTAACGTCAACTCAAGTATTCCTGGGTATGGAGGAATAGGAGGGTTCCCAGGAGGATACGGTGGTTTCTATGGCGTAGGAGCTCAAGGAGGAACTGGTTGCGGAACCGGTGGTGATGGCGGAGATGGATCGGACGGTGGCGATGGAGGTGCCGGTGGCAACGGAGCAGCTGGCGAAGCCCAACCAATCTATCAAAACCCGTTTGGAATTCCTGTTACGCAGTATAGCTTGAATGCAAATGTTGAGCCTGAGGTACGATTGAAAAGCACCGGTTGCACTTATTCAGACATAGAATTCAGTACCAATGCATTTGGCATTATCGAGTGGTTTTATGAAGGAGGAACCAACCCTTTGAATGACATCGGCACAGACGTAACAAATCAATATTTCAATCAAGGTGCGCATGACGTTACTATGGTCTCAAATGGAGTGCCGTATCAACTATCAGACTTTGTCCATATTTTCAAAGACGGAACACCATTCTTACCAACTATTCAAGGAACGGATACAATCTGTCCAGGTGTAACTGTCAACTTTTCGGCCACATGGCCAACTGCATTTTCAGTTCTTGACTATGAATGGGAATTTGGTGATCCAACAAGTGGCACCAATACTTCATCTAGCGCTAATCCTTCTCATACGTATGCAGATGTAGGAACGTATCTGGTTCAACTTCAAACCGAATCGCCATGTTGCGGTTGGTCTAAGATTGATTCGTTTTACGTTGAGGTTATTCCAAACGTAAATCCAGAGGTTTTTATCACTGTCACCGCTACGGAAATTTGTGAAGGTGAAACCGTGAGTTTTGGTGCCGTACCCTATTTCGGTGGGCCGACTCCAGCTTACGAGTGGTTTCACAACAATGCAAGTTCTGGTAACGGGCCTAGTTATACACCTGTCTCCATTATAGATGGAGATGAGGTTTATGTGCAAATGACCAGCTCATATCCATGTCCGCCAAATGCACAGGTAAATTCAGAAATTGTTGTGATGACGGTTCATCCATTGCCCGTTATTGATTGCAGCAATTTGGCCAATACTTACTTAGGTGCCGAGACACAATTCGATGCACAGGTAAGCGTAGGAACAGCCCCGTTCCAATTTGAGTGGCAATTAGGAGATGGAGCGTTTTCAACCGACAGTACTCCCAGTTATGAGTATGGAAGTACAGGCACCTACAATGCAAGTGTTGAGGTAACCGATGCAAATGGATGCAGTGATATTTGCGATGTGCAGGTGGATATCATTCTACCACCGTTTGTAGAGGCAGATTTTACGTATGTAATCGATCAGCAATGTGGCGTTACAAATGTTCAGTTTACTGATGTCAGTACTGGTAATCCAATTCAATGGGAATGGGATTTTGGCAACGGGCAATACTCTCCACTTCAATCTCCGGTTGTCTCATTTACTGCTCCTGGACCATACACCGTTACGTTGGTCGCCAACAATGGTATTTTTTGGGACACTATTGTCATGCCTAACTTAGTAGAGGTTTGGGAAATCCCAACCGCATCCTTCTATCCAGATGTAAGCGAGCAATGTGATTCGATAGAATTAAGGTTCTTTGATGAATCTACTGATGCGGTTGAATGGAGCTGGAATTTTGGTGATCCTGGTACAGTTGGATCCAACAGCTCTAACCTCCAAAATCCATATCACCAATACAATGATCCAGGATTGTTCCCGGTAACACTAACTGTTACTTCTGATGATGGTTGTATATCTGATGTTGCCTCCATTACAGTTGAAATATTCAAATCGCCAATATCAGAATTTGAAGTGCCTGATTCTGTTTGTGCCACCGATGAAGTCATATTCCAAGACCTGTCGGTTGATGATGTGGACATAGATAATTGGACCTACCGATTTGGGAAAGAATCTGATGAGGAGGATTTTATGAATCAGGATTTGTACATCCATATTTTTGACGAACCAGGGGCTTACGAGGTCACTCAATTTGTCCGTAACAATAATGGTTGTGTCGATTCCTCTATGCAGGTGGTGGAAGTTATTCCCTACCCAATTGCTTCCTTTTATGCAGATGCAGATGAGTTGTTTTTGCCAGACTCGGTCATGTATTTCCATAATATTAGTGAGCATGCCGAAGACGATTTGTCTGACTGGGATTTTGGGAATGGAACGGGTGTAGAAGACTTTAGAGATCCCTACGGCATCTATCCTGACTCAGGCTTATTCCAAATCACATTATTTGTAGAGAATGAACTTGGATGTTTGGATGACACTACTCAAGACCTCAGAGTTTGGGAGCAGGAAACTTTCTACATCGCCTCAGCATTTACTCCGAATGAGGATGGTGTAAATGACATTTTCGATATTCAGGAAAAGGGAATTATCGAATGGCACATGGTCATTTATGATCGCTGGGGAAAAGTTGTATTCGAATCCCGAGACGTTAAGGAGTCTTGGAACGGTCGACATATGATCAGCGGAAAAGAGTTACCTCAGGGTGGATACGCGTATAGTATTCAACTCAAATGGTACACAGGAAGAGAGTTTGAACGGATGGGAACAATCACCCTATACCGTTAAGCTGTATGTTGTTACGTTTCATATCGAATCCTCTGCTTTCATACTTCGGAAATTATATAGGTTATATGTATCTTTGCAGCCGTTTTCGCAAAAACTGAAACAATTACTAATGGATAATACAACAGAAAAATTGACTTATAAGGTTAAAGACATCAGCCTCGCAGAATGGGGTAGAAAAGAGATTACAATAGCTGAAGCAGAAATGCCAGGTTTAATGTCTCTTCGAGAAGAATATGGTGAATCAAAGCCTTTGGCTGGAGCACGTATCGCTGGATGTCTTCACATGACTATCCAAACTGCAGTTTTAATTGAAACATTAACAGCTCTTGGCGCTGAGGTTACGTGGTCATCATGTAATATCTTCTCTACACAAGATCAAGCTGCTGCTGCAATTGCTGCAACAGGAGTTCCTGTTTTTGCATGGAAAGGTTTATCAGACGAAGATTTTGATTGGTGTATCGACCAAACAATTATGGGCTTTGAAGGTGGAAAGCCTTTGAACCTAATTCTTGATGATGGTGGTGATTTAACAAACATGGTGTTTGATAAATACCCTGAATTATGTGCTGGAATTAAAGGATTGTCAGAAGAGACAACAACTGGCGTACACAGATTGTATGACAGAATGAAGGCAGGTACTTTAGTGATGCCAGCAATCAATGTAAATGATTCGGTTACTAAGTCTAAGTTCGATAACAAGTACGGTTGTAAGGAATCTTTGGTTGATGCAATCAGAAGAGCTACTGATGTAATGATGGCAGGAAAAGTTGCTGTTGTTGCAGGATACGGTGATGTTGGTAAAGGATCTGCAGCTTCTTTAGCTGGAGCTGGAGCAAGAGTTATCGTTACTGAAATTGATCCAATTTGTGCGTTGCAAGCTGCAATGGACGGATTTGAAGTGAAGAAGATGGACGATGCTTGTAAAGAGGCAAACATCATCGTTACTACTACTGGTAACTTCAACATTATTCAAGGACGACACTTTGAGTCAATGAAAGACCAAACGATCGTTTGCAACATCGGTCACTTCGATAATGAAATCGACATGGGTTGGTTGAATGGTAAGTATGGTGATACTAAGGATACGATTAAGCCACAGGTTGACCAGTACACGGTTAATGGCAAGATCATTTTTGTACTAGCTGAAGGTAGATTGGTGAACCTAGGTTGTGCTACTGGACATCCTTCTTTTGTAATGAGTAATTCATTTACAAACCAAACATTGGCTCAATTAGAGTTGTGGAACAACACTGACTCTTACAAGAATGAAGTGTACATGCTTCCAAAGCATCTTGACGAAAAAGTAGCACGATTGCACTTGGCTAAAATTGATGTTGTATTAGAGACATTGACACAAGAACAAGCCGATTATATCGATGTAAAAGTTGAAGGTCCATACAAAGTGGATCACTACAGATATTAATCTGAAATAATTTAAGCGTAAACCCTGTCTGCCAAAAGCGGACAGGGTTTCGTTTTTTTAACAGGCAGCCCATACTTTTCTTACTTTTCGAGCATTCATAAAAGCATGATACAAGACCAAAGTTCAGTTGAGAGAATGGAGTACAACTCCGCTCGAGAAAGACTGATGATCCCAGAGTACGGCCGTAACATTCAAAAGATGATTGAATACGCGGGCACCTTGGAAACAAAAGAAGATAGAACGGAAGCTGCCCTTTCCATTATTCGCGTAATGGGACAGGTTAATCCGTTGACTAAGGAGGATGATTCACCACAGAAATTGTGGGATCATATGTTCATCATTTCTGGATATAGTTTGGATGTGGAAAGTCCTTATCCGATGCCATCTCCGGAGAAGCTGTCTGCCAAGCCAGACCCAATGGAGTATCCATCCAGTAAGATGGCTTACCGTCACTACGGTCGAGTTATCCAACGAATGGCAAAAGATGTAGGGGCCGAAACTGACGAGGAAAAGAGAAAGGTTCAGAGTCTGGGGTTGGCAAACCTGATGAAGCGTTCCTACCTAAGTTGGAATAGAAGCACAGTTGCCGATCAAGTAATCCTGAAAGACATGAAAGACATGTCCGAAGGTAAATTGGATTTGCCCGATGATACCGTTTTGGGAACAGCACAAGAGTTGCAACCACTTGTTGCAGAGCAACCTCAAGCTAGAACGTCCAATAACAAGAAGAGACGTAAAAGCAATACCAACAACAATAACAAGAAGCGAAGACCACCACAACAACGCGGTAATTAATGGGTTCATTTAAAATTGAAGGAGGACATCGGCTCAAAGGTGAGTTGATTCCACAAGGGGCAAAGAATGAAGCCCTTCAGGTGATTAGTGCGGTCCTTCTTACTCCAGAAGAAATAGTTATTGAGAATATCCCGGACATCAGGGATGTAAATAAACTGATCGATCTCCTTGCAGGTCTCGGTGTCAAGGTTGAGAATAGAGGAGATGGAACATTCTCCTTCACTGCAGCCGACATTAACCTCGAGTATCTAATTTCAGAAGAATTCAAATCAAAAGGAGCGGGCCTTCGAGGTTCTATCATGATTGTTGGGCCATTGCTGGCCAGATTTGGAAAAGGATACATACCTCAACCTGGCGGTGATAAGATTGGAAGAAGAAGGTTGGACACCCACTTTATCGGTTTCCAGAAGTTGGGAGCCAAATTCGATTACGATCCAGAAAACGCATTTTTCAAAGTAGAATCATCCAACCTGCAAGGTTGCGATATGCTGCTTGATGAAGCATCTGTTACTGGAACCGCCAATATTGTGATGGCTGCGGCATTGGCCAATGGTAGAACAACCATCTATAATGCAGCATGCGAGCCCTACATACAGCAATTATGTAAGATGATTAACCGCATGGGCGGAAAGATTTCTGGCATAAGCTCAAATCTGCTTACGATTGATGGAGTCGATTCTTTAGGAGGAACAAACCATCGTTTGCTACCTGATATGATTGAGATTGGAAGTTTC
>JBLFWJ010000095.1:0-12579 GCA_047611425.1 Bacteroidia bacterium
CGGCAATTATGTGTGATCGCTTGCTCAGGTTTACCGACCGCCTTACGATGTAATTCTTACGCTCACTGATATGTGTTATCACTCCTTGGCTGCTATCCTTCGGGTCTTCTTCAACCGTAACTCGATCCCCAACTGCAATAGGGTTGGTGCTTTTTATGCCCTTTATTCTGAAGTTTCCACGTAACCTGCATTCCTGAAATGAACCTGAATCAAGCTGAACTGTGCTCCAGCTTCCGGTACTTCTGATTACGATTCCTTGTTGCTTCATTGATCAATCAAAATTAAGTAAGGATTAAGGATGAATGGTATTGGGATTAATGAAATTTGAGAACGGATATTTGTGACAATATCATCAATGAAATGATGTTAACTAGCTGCTAGCAACTCATAACTCTCAACTCTTTTCTAATTTCAGCCCGAATTCAATGATATGTCGATAAAAGTCGAGTCTGTTACAAAGATCTATGGCCAACAAAAGGCGCTAGATGAGGTTTCTTTTGAGGTAAAACCGAATGAGGTCGTAGGGTTTTTAGGCCCGAATGGGGCTGGAAAGTCAACGATGATGAAGATTATCACGTGCTTCATTCCACCATCCTCTGGAAAAGTGGAAGTATGTGGATTGGATATTTCTGAGCAAAGTTTGGAGGTACGTAAGAAGGTTGGCTACTTACCAGAAAGCAATCCGCTTTACTTGGATATGTATGTGCGCGAGTATCTTGAAATGGTCGGTGGCATATATCGACTCAAGAATGTGGATTCAAGAATTAAAGAGTTAATCGGATTAACAGGCCTAGACCTAGAAAAAGGAAAGAAGATTGGGGCCCTTTCCAAAGGCTACAAACAACGGGTTGGCCTTGCTCAAGCAATGATTCATGATCCGGAAGTTTTGATCTTAGATGAACCAACATCCGGGCTGGATCCAAATCAGTTGGTTGGAATAAGACAGTTGATCAAGGGGCTGGGAGAATCGAAAACTGTTCTTTTCTCCTCACATATAATGCAAGAGGTAGAAGCGGTTAGTGACCATGTAATCATCCTTAATAGAGGTGAGATTGTCGCAAATAGTTTGGCCAAAGATCTCGGTTCACTTATCGGTCAGGGAGTTCAAATAGAAATTGAGTTTGAAATATCTGTTCAGGTTGGAGCGCTGAAAAAAATCGAAGGCATAGCCAACGTGTCAGAAACTGGTCCAAATCAATACGTTTTGTCGGCAAAGGGAGATCAAGATCTTAGAGCAACTGTATCTAAATGGGCGCAGGATAATGGGGTGCTAATTCTCAGTTTGAATCAACAAAAGTCAAGTTTGGAAGATGTTTTTCAAAAATTGACCACACTGTCCAAATAACCTATTCAGAATTCTATATTTGCGATCCGTTTAAGGAAAAGTAGGAATAACACAATCCTAACTTTAAAAAATCGGGACTTAACAAACCAATTAGCTAAGAATGTCATACTTATTTACATCAGAGTCAGTTTCGGAGGGACATCCGGATAAAGTGAGTGATCAGATTTCAGATGCCGTTTTGGACGAGTATCTAAAAAGAGATCCGGAATCGAAAGTAGCGTGTGAGACTTTTTGTACTACAGGCCTTGTAGTTGTAGGTGGCGAGATTACCTCTACGGCTAGAGATATTGATATACAGCAGGTTGTTCGTGACACAGTTAGAAAAATTGGATACACAAAAGCGAGCTACCGTTTTGATGCTGATAGCTGTGGTATATTGAACAGTATGCATGGTCAAAGCCCTGATATCAACCAAGGAGTTGTGGCAGGTAAAGGATTGCACAAGGAGCAAGGAGCTGGTGATCAAGGAATGATGTTCGGATACGCCAGAAACGATACCGACAACTTTATGCCAATCACGCTTGAGTTGTCTCACATGATTTTGCAGGAAATGGCAGATGTGAGAAGAGAGGGTAAGGTGATGACATACTTAGGGCCGGATAGTAAAGCTCAAGTAACGGTTGAATACAATAGCAGAAAGAGACCTGTTGCGATTCACACCATCGTAGTTTCAACTCAGCATGATGAGTTCATTCTTCCAGAAAAAGATACTCAAGCATCTAAGGACAAAGCTGAAACAGAAATGTTGGCTAAGATTAAGGATGATGTAATCAACATTATTATCCGAAGACTTCTTAGAAAAATCACAAATAAGAAAATCAGAAAGCTGTTTGGACGTGGATGGCAGGAGCGAATTTTGTTCCACGTTAATCCAACCGGAAAGTTTGTAGTTGGGGGGCCACACGGTGATGTTGGCCTTACTGGTAGAAAGATTATTGTTGATACCTACGGAGGAAGAGGTGCTCACGGTGGTGGTGCATTTTCTGGAAAGGACAGTTCTAAGGTGGATAGAAGTGCTGCTTATGCAACGCGTCATATTGCTAAGAACCTGGTTGCATCTGGCCTTTGTTCAGAAGCGCTTGTTCAAGTTGCGTACGCAATTGGAATGGCAGATCCTGTTAGTGTGAATGTTGAAACATTTGGAACTTGCCATCAGTGGTTTGAGGATCAGAAGTTGAAGGATGATCGAATTTCGGAATGGGTAGCTGGAGCATTTGATATGCGACCTGCTGCTATTGTAAAGCGCTTCGGTTTGAAAGATCCGATTTTCGCTGATACTGCAGCTTACGGACACTTTGGTCGTCAGGTTGAGGAGAAGGAGGTTGAGGTGTTTTACAACGATCCTACTGACAAGAGTATCAAGTCTAAGAAAGGAAAAGATGGGAGTGTTCGATACTTCAAGAAAGTGAAATTGTTTGGTTGGGAAGAGCTTGACCGAGTTAAAGACATCATCAAGTACTTCGACATTCTTAATGTTCCAGCAATGGAAGAGTTGAATGCCTGATATTAAAATTGACTAATATTAAAGCCCTAACGTAAAATTGCGTTAGGGCTTTTTTGAATCTAAGAAATGATGAATAAGTTTAGAATTGGTGATGGTGTTGAGCACGATCAGTATGGTTATGGCGAAGTTGTGGAATTCGAGGAGTACTCTTTTTTGGTCGAGTTTGAGAGCAGAGGACGAGTAAGCGTATCGAAGAAGTATGAAGGCTTAACTGGAGCCGGGCCCAAGGAAGAAGCGGTTGCTGATAAGACATGGAGTGAAGCCGAAGACTCGCTCATTGCCATTCTCGACCAATACCTCGGAATCACTGAAACGGTTCAGATGGGCGATAAATGGGAGGGAGGCACACTAAGTCTTCAGCCTGCAGACCTCTCATTAAAGCCGAAAGAAATTCCAGTAGAAAGTTTCTTTCATAAGATTGTCATGCTAAGAGATCGGCTGCGCGTTTTAGAACAGAACATCAACAGTCACAAGGTTTTGACCGATGAAGACAAAGTCAATATGCAGCAATACGTTACTCGATGTTACGGTAGTCTAACCACATTTAACGTTCTCTTTAAATATTCAGACGATTACTTTAAAGGAGATAGCACTAAAGGTTGATGGTATACCTATCCGGAAAATGGTGATCATTAATTGATCTTATTTCTTTCTAAAGAAAATCTGAATCGGTACACCGTGAAAATCATAATGTTCACGTAACCTATTCTCAATGTATCGCTGGTATGGCTCCTTAACGTATTGAGGAAGATTGCAGAAGAACGCGAAGCTTGGACTATGAGTCGGCAATTGCGTTACATACTTAATCTTGATGAATTTTCCTTTAGTAGCAGGAGGTGCGTGTCTTTCTATTTCTGCTAACATAACCTCGTTTAGCTTGCTTGTCTGAATCTTTCGAATTCGATTCTTATGAACTCGAACAGCCATTTCCAACGCTTTATGAATCCGCTGTTTAGTCAAGGCGGAAATAAACAAAATAGGCACATCAGTAAAGGGCTCTATCTTCATTCTCAACTTGTCCTCATACTCTTTCATGGTCTGTGTTTCCTTTTCAACCAGGTCCCACTTATTCACAAGGATTACCAATCCTTTGGTATTCTTTTGAACGAGCCCAAGAATGTTGAGGTCTTGACCCTCAATTCCCATCGTTGCATCCACCATAAGCAAGCACACGTCAGCATTCTCAATGGCGCGTATGGAGCGCATTACCGAGTAGAATTCTAAATCTTCCGATACCTTCGACTTTCTCCTGATTCCTGCTGTGTCAACAAGAATAAACTCAAAACCGAAATTGTTGTAAACCGTATCAATCGAATCTCGAGTAGTTCCAGCCTTTTCGTGAACGATGTTTCGTTCGGTACCAAGTAGAGCATTAGTAAAGCTCGACTTTCCAACATTTGGTCGACCAACAATAGCAAACCTAGGCAGCGTACTTTCAGGTAAAGGTTCGTCTTTAACGTGCTTTACAACTTCATCTAAAAGGTCACCGCTTCCAGTTCCACTTAATGATGAAAGACAATGATACTCACCTAACCCTAAGGAATAGAATTCTGAAGCCTCATTGATTCTTTGGTGGTTGTCAACTTTGTTTACAACTAGCATTACAGGTTTACCAGATCTTCTTAGTAAGTCAGATACGGCCTCATCTGCAGGCATAATACCTGTTTCAACGTCAACCATAAATAGGATGATGCTAGCTTCGTCAATGGCAATCTCAACTTGAATTCTTATGTCTGCTTCAAATTCATCATCTGATCCATTGATGTATCCACCAGAGTCGATTACGGTGAATTCTTTTCCGTTCCAATCACACCTGCCATAAGAACGGTCGCGTGTAACGCCACTATGTTCGTCTACAATGGCGTGTCGGCTTCCCGTTAATCGGTTGAATAGGGTTGATTTACCCACATTCGGTCTTCCTACTATTGCTACAATATCACTCATCTCTATATCTATATGGGGTGTGTTGTGGTAGTTTAACCACGGTATCCGAAACGCTTCAGTTGCTTGTCGTCATCTCTCCAATCTTTACTGACTTTAACGGTCAGCTCTAGGAAAATATGTCGATCAAGGAAGCTTTCTAAACTTCTTCTGGCCTTAGTGCCAAGTGCTTTAATTGCTAATCCGCCTTTACCAATAATGATCATCTTCTGGCTTTCTCGAGCCACAAAAATGTTGGCCGAGATTCGAAGGTGTTTTCCTTCGTCTTTAAATTCTTCAACTACTACTTCAACGGAGTAGGGTACTTCTTTCCTGTATTGGGTTAGGATTTTTTCGCGAACCATTTCCGAGATGAAAAAGCGAAGCGGCCGATCGGTTAATTCATCCTTTCCATAATAAGGAGGGTTTTCAGGAAGTGCTTCCAGAATTCCCGTCATCAAATTCTTTGTGTTGAAATCCCGCAAAGCGGAAACAGGATAAATTTGACCACTTTCATAATGGGCAAGGAGTTTATCCATCTTGTCATCCAAGGCTTCCTGATGCGAAAGATCAATCTTGTTGACGACCACAAAAGTTGGGAGCCCAGTCTGTTTTAATTTCTCAACGAGGTTTGTATTGACCGGTTCTCGAACTTCCTGGACGTAAATTAGGATGTCTGAATCAACCAAAGTCTCATTTACAACCCGCATCATTTCCTCCTGCATCTTATAGTTTGGATCCAGAATACCGGGAGTATCTGAGAATACTACCTGATGGTCGTCATCATTCCAAATGCCCAAAATTCTGTGTCGAGTAGTCTGGGCCTTGGCTGTAGTGATGCAAAGTCGTTCGCCCAAGAGGGCATTCATTAAGGTGGATTTTCCAACATTCGGTTTTCCGATGATGCTTACAAATCCGGAGCGATGTGCCATAAAAAAAATAAGGGGATTGAATTTGCGTGCAAAGAAACAAAACATATCTTTGCACTCCGGTTTAAACATCAGGGCTAAGGCCCGCCAAGTTTAGCCAAAAGACATATCGCGGGGTGGAGCAGTTGGTAGCTCGTCGGGCTCATAACCCGAAGGTCACAGGTTCAAGTCCTGTCCCCGCAACTCAAGCCCAGCATCAGTGCTGGGCTTTTTGTTTCCATCAAGTGTGATTTTGTCAATGCACAACTAAGATTCAGGCAACCTGTTAACATTGTCACGTTAATGTTGTTGACGATCACGTTGATTGGTCTGACAATTTAAACCATTGATTTCGCGATATTTGTAATCCGAGATGAGAAACTACAAGCCAAGACATATATATTCATTCTTATTGGTTCTTAGCTTATCGGTATTTGGGGACATTGCGAGAGGATATGCGCAATGTGATCCATTAACTACATTATTTGCTTCCGGAAATAATCAGGATGGAATAATGTTCGATGTTCAAGCTATTATCGATATTACGGTAACCGGATTCCCAATTAATTGTCAAGATCCGGGTATGCCATATGAAATGGAGATTTATTTTCGTACTGGAACTCATGTGGGGTTTGAAAACAGTGCGGTTGGATGGACTCTGATTGGAGATAATGTTGGAGCTCCATTTATTGGAGGAGCTACTGACACTCCAACACCTGTTCCGATTCTTCTGAATCAGCCAATATTGGCGGGACAAACAGGGGCATTTTACGTAACTGAAACAGGAACTGGTGGAAATTTGGCTTATACAGATGGCGTATTGACGGGTGCTTTGTCTGTGACCGATGGTAATGTCAATATTTACGAAGGTACCGGGAAGGAATATCCATTTGCTCAAAATTTTAATCCGAGAGTTCCAAATTTCACGTTGGAATACGATTGTTGTCCAGCGCCTCTTTTGGGTTCAATTCCTGAGGCTTGTCTCGGGGCTGGTGATGGAAGTATCATTGCTGAAGGCCAGGGGCTTGGTCCATGGAGTTACACAATTACAGACATTAATGGATTTGTTTGGGACACAATCAATGTTAATGGACCGGTTACATTTAATGCAGCAGGCTCTGGCTTATATACTGTTGCAGCAACTGATGCAAATGGTTGTGATGCACAAGACATAATTTTGGTGACAGCGGATTTAAATGTGTCGATAGGAGTAACCGTTTCTGATAATGTATGTTTTGGTGGGATGTTGGGAGCTGCGGAAGCTGAAGTGACCGGAGGTACTGGTCCTTTTGACTTTACATGGACTGATGCATTTGCAACCACTATACAAATAGACCCTGGGACTTTTGGAATTGCTGCAATAGATAGTCTTGGATCAACGGCATTCAATGTATTTGTTACCGATGCCAATGGATGTATAGGAGCAACTAGCTTTAACGTAAGTCAACCGGTTGTGCCTTTAACGCTTACTACAAGTGTAACAGATGTATTGTGTAATGCTGCTTTTGATGGAACCTTGGATGCAGAGTCAGATGGACAAGCACCATTTACTTACACATTACATGATGTATTCGGAAACTTGATTGATTCCGTACCAAATTCAATCGCTGCACCATACACTTTTGCAGCAGTTCCTGCCGGTGATTTCTTTGTTACTGTTATTGATGCTGACGGTTGCGAATTGAATGGAATCGAAACTTTGATAGAACCAACTGCCATTCAAGTACAATCTAGTATGATTCCTATGCTATGTCATGATGAGGCAGCGGGAATAGCGAACATTGACAATATTGCTGGAGGTATGCTTCCATATGATGTTGTGAGCTGGAATGATCCAGCCGCTCAAACAGGTAACTCTGCTATTGATCTTCTTCCAGGAATGTATATAGCAACTATCACGGATGCAAACGGATGCGTTTTTGAAGAGCAATATGACTTTGTAAATCCTCCAGAGTTAGTCTTGACTCCACGATATCAGACGGATACATGTAATCAAGGTGTAGGAACTGCGATTGTATTTCCAAATCAAGGAACACCTCCTTACACATTTCGTTGGATAATGGATGATCTAGACACTCCGGATCATCCTGATTTGTTTGCGGGTTTCTATGATGTAGAGGTGACTGATTTTAATGGATGTGTGGGTGTAAATAGTATTGAGGTGAAAGATTCCTTGACCTATCCTATAGCTGAGTTTGATCTAAGATTCAACCTAGACGAAGATCAACTTTCACAACAAGTTCTATTCGAAGACCTTTCTTATGATGTTATTCAATGGGAATGGAATTTTGGAAATGGTGAGTCCAGTTTTGAAAAACACCCAGCTTACAATTACAGGGAAGCGGGAGATTACCTAGTTCAGCTAATTGTGTATAATGGTTTTTGCTACGATACTGCTTGGGATTATGTGAATATTGATCCGTTATTGACGGTGTATATTCCAAATGCATTTACTCCTGGTAGAAATGGATTTAATGATGTGTTTGGACCCCGAGGAGAAGGAATTGAGCAGGAAAGTTGGGATATGTTTATATTCAACAGATGGGGAGAAATGGTTTGGCAAACCGGCAGCTATGACAAGTTTTGGGATGGAACAAATTGGTTTACGGACGCAGCTGTGCCAGTAGGAACTTACGTTTACCACATCAAGTTTCGAGAATTTGCTGACCTCGATCGGCATGAGTACACCGGATGGGTGAACGTTATTCGTGACTAATATCCTCACTTCCTTGTTCTAAGATTTCTTTATTCATTCTAGATTAACCACTGGGTAACTTTGCCGCTAAACTTGAAGGCATGTTAGACGAAGAATTCAACAGCGATCATTGGATGATCGAACGAATAACCGAATTGGGTGTCTCGCCTGAATTGGCATCATGGTTCACCTTGGCCATTGATGTAATTATTCTAATCCTGATAGCTTTTATTGTTGATGTAATAGCCAGGAAAGTTATTCTCAGATTGGTTCAATCACTTGTTGCCAAGAGCAAAACTGAGGTTGATGATGTCTTTTTTGAGAACAGGGTGTTCCGTGGAATGGCACACGTGCTGCCTGCCTTGGTAATTCTAATTGGGGCTCCAATCATTCTTCAGGACTTTCCAGGCGCCCTTAAATACGTGACCAAATTGTCATACGTATTGATGGTGATTGCCATCGTTTTGGTGTTCAATGCATTTATGAATTCCGTTCATGTTCTACTGAGTAGAAATGAACTGTTTAAGGACAAGCCCATTCAAAGCTACGTTCAAGTGGCTAAGTTGATTGGCTATCTCGTTGCCGGAGTTCTGATTATTTCCACGTTGATTGGTAAATCGCCTGTGGTGGTCTTGAGTGCATTTGGAGCGGTAGCAGCTGTTTTGATTTTTGTTTTTAAGGATACAATTTTGGGTTTGGTAGCCAGTATTCAAATCTCAGTAAATGATCTTATCCGAGTAGGAGATTGGGTAAGTATGGACAAGTATGGCGCAGATGGTGATGTGGTTGATATTTCGCTAAACACAATCAAGGTCCAAAATTGGGATAAGACCATTTCCACTATTCCTACTTACATGTTTACGGCAGATTCGTTTAAGAATTGGCGTGGAATGGAAGAGGCAGGAGGTCGAAGGGTGAAACGAGCCATCAACATGAAAATCTCTTCGATTAAATTCTGTGACTCGGACATGATTAATCGGTTTGCAAAATTTGATTTACTTACTGAATATTTAACCGAAAGGGGAGAGGAAGTAGCATCTCATAATCAAACTTTAAGTTCTGATTTGAGTGTTTCTATAAATGGCAGGAAGCTGACCAACATTGGAGTTTTTAGAGAATATGCTTCGAGATATATTTCTGCTAACGCCAATACGCATCAAGGTTTAACTAAGATGGTCCGTCAATTGGCTCCAACCTCGGAAGGTGTGCCGATTGAGCTTTACTTTTTTACCAAGACAACCGAATGGGGAGAATACGAACAGATTCAGTCAGATGTTTTCGATCATTTGTTGGCATCGGTTTACCTCTTTGATTTAGAGGTATTTGAAAGCCCAACTGGTGCGGACTTTAAGGATTTGACACGCTCCTAACCTAATCAGTCTTTGATTCTATACTTGATTAAGATGGTCTTCTTAACAGTTACTGGGTAGCCTTCTTTCTTTGCTGCTTGCCATTTGGGCATAGAACGTACAACTCTAATCGCGTCAGATTCCATTTGCGAATTGTCTGATCGAAGTGGTTTTACACTTGATACATTTCCATTGGCATCAAGTTGGAAAGAAACAAACACCTCACCTTCTATGCCTTGGGCCTTTAAGTTTACCGGATGAATCTTGTGGTTCTCAATAAATTTAAAAAGTTCTAAGTCTCCGCCAGGGAACCTTGGGATTTGATCCACCTCATCAATGCTATGTACAGTTTGACTAGGAGTTTCAGAATTCAATTTCTGATCCTGGTAATCCAACTCAGCCATCGCGGTTGCAGTTTTCTGCTTCGCCATTACTGCACTTTTTTCGTTTTCAGCAGCCAATGGTTCATTGATCATTTGTGTTGAAGCTTGTCTTTCTTCCGAATAAGCTATTTCCTCATTAATTGAAGCAGGTTCTGGAGTTGGTGCTGCCGCAAGGTCATCCTCCGTTATCGAAGTGTTTCCAGCAAACTTTTCCAGTGATTCATCTTCATTATCAGCGGCAGATACCTGTTTAATATCATCTTTCTGTTCCATGGGGCTCGCCAACTTGTTCAGCAGTTCATCTCTTTTGTCAAAGTCTTCATTCTCGTTTTTCTCCGTCCTTGCTTCTAATAATATGGCTGAAGAATTGTCATCAACTTCCGGTTTCTGTTCTGTTTCAATTGGCTGCTTTGCTTTATCAACCGTTGCTGCATCTGGAATGCCATGTAGCTCGCTTTGATGGTTGGTTATAACGTTTAAATTATTCGAATCACCCAGTTCCTTTATCTCATGTTCTAATTCAATAGTTTCGGTTTCATAACTAGGTTGGGTAGATTTTAATCGATCGTTTGTCTTTTCGGTTTTTGTATGAACTTCACTATCGGCTAATTGATTCTGACCAATAAACTTGACTCCAACAACTCCACCAATTCCTATTAGAATAACAATAGCTGCAGCTGCTGAAAACTTTTTGTAATCCAACTTAATTACTGGGGCGACCACCGTTTCTTTTTCAGTGCCCAAAGACCTGTTTATTGAAGCGACAGCAACCTTTGCTTCTTTGGCATTGGCCATTAAGGCATAGCCCTCCAAGGCATCTCGGGCCATTTCATCACTAGCTAGAATTTCGTCCATCATAGCCTTGCCTTCAGTAGAAAGCAAATCTTGATTATAAAGGACCATGGCTTCAACAGTCAAGTTGCCATGAGCATCTGTCAACGGAACTCTTCCACCTCGTGGATCGTCTATGTACTTGATCTCATCCATCGGTGCCGGTCAGTTTATTCTTGAGGTTTCGTTTTGCATTTTGCAAATGACTTTTCACCTCTTTGTACGTGTAATCCGTGGTTTCCACGATGTTTTCGTAACTCTTCTTCTCAAAGTAGAATAGTTGGATACATGTTTTCTGGTCGTCTTTAAGCGTATCAATCGCTGCTACTAACTTTCCATCTAGCTCTACTTGCGAGATACCATTCAGATGCATTGGATCTTCGTTTTCCACGATCTCCTTCATAAAGGCATCATAATTCTGTTTGTGCGGTCTGATGGTGCGCTCTTTTCGAAGGTCCATAAGGCAGTGATTCTTCGCTACACTGTAAACCCAAGTTCTGAAATTTTCAACCTCATGTCGTTTCAGGTCCTTCACAACCTTTTCAAAAAGCGACATTACGGCATCCTTGGCCTTCTCTTCATCCTGAAGATATTTCAAGCATACACCAAAAAGCATGTGCGTGTATCGCTGAAATAATTCACCGACATACTCAGGATCGTACGAATATCGAAATCGGCTAATGAGCTCGTTATCGCTTAATCCACTTGGTCTATCCGATTTAAGGAATGGCATTTATTGAGGACGTTTTTCCTTTTAGCAAATCTATTCTGTGGAATCTGAAATGAGCTTGCACCCAAGGTTCAGATATCTATTACAGGACCTGTTAACCACAAATCTAAACCCAAAATTCCAAAAACATGAATTATCAAGGTCATTATCAAGCACATACGTCAGTTTGCCAAATCTTTATGTTGATCTCGGTATCCCACCTGTTTGAGAATTCGGTATTGAGATTAAATAAAATCTAGGTTCTTAAACGATCCTCCCAGGATTGAAGTAGAATCCTGTCTTAACCAATTATCAAGAAGTGTCGCATAAATCTGCCTAAAATCAACCTCATGTTTAAGGTCGCCTTTATCAAGGTCGAGTAGATTGGGGGCTGGATTCACGACCCCAGGGTTTTTCAGCCCACCACTGATTACCCAACTACAATTCGCGGCACCATGGTCTGTTCCTCCGCTGGCATTTTGCTTAACGCGCCTACCAAATTCAGAAAAAGTAAGAATTGCAACATCCTTAAACCGGTCATTCTGTTTAAGGTCAGCGACAAAAGAAGCGATTGAATCATCATACTGTTTTAGCAGACGTTTTTGCTTGCCCGCTTGTCCAGCGTGAGTGTCGAATCCACCATGAGAAACATAATATACGGATGTGTTGCAATGGGAGATGATCAATTCAGCAATTGTCTTTAATCCTTTTGATAGCTTAGAATTTGAATATGTACTGGCCGAAGAATAGATCTTGCTCTTCTCATAAATATATTCTGCAGACGAAGTCGTTTCTCTCAGTGTTTTATGAAGGTAATCTACCTCATTGTGATGATGGTCTAAAGCATGATTCGAAGTAGAAACAGACTTTATAAATGGTTGAGATGCCTGTGAATACAACTTACGTGGAGATTCAAGTGCTAATCCTTTGACGTG
>JBLFWJ010000096.1:0-12558 GCA_047611425.1 Bacteroidia bacterium
GCCTACTTTTTTCTGCAGCCATCAAAATTCAAGAAGTTTAAATTCCATTTGGATGAGGTTGTTTCTTATGGAGACAGACGAATGCTCGTGATTTCATTTGACCAGCTGAAGCGAATTAAGCGTGACTTGACGAAGGGTAAAATATTTATTGATACGGAATCGTTTGCCATTGCAGCAATCGAGTACGAAGGCGTTTTTAAGGTGCCGGGTATTCTGAAACTAATGCTGGCTCCATTTGGATTGGATTGGGATGAAGTACGATATACGGAAAGCGTGCAATACCGTGAGTTTTCTGATAAATGGTTTATTACAAGTAAGCATCACACCTACTATTTTGACATGGAGCGTACCAAGGTATTCCAGTCAAATGAGGACAAAATCACTTTCATCGAACAGTCATTTGTGGTTACCGACTTACAGACAAATGAGGTACAGCCCATCGAAGAAGCTAAGCGCATCAAACAAGGAGTTCCTTGGGATGAACAGGCGTTAGATCCAGATCCTTCTTTTTGGGATACGTACAATCCTAATAGGCCGAAAAAGTTTGAAGCCGTTTTAGAACAAGAATAGAAACCCTGTCCTGTTTCATAGAAACAGGACAGGGTTTGCTCCTACTCTGCGTTTACAACCTTAACGTTGTCTTTGTAGACTCGATCAATCAATAATCTTCGGGGATCAATTGCTGCTTTTGCCGGAATAGAATCCAGCATCAATGTAAAAGTCATTTCGGGTTGATCGATCATTACACGTTCTTGGTACACCAGGGTTTCCTCATCTGTGTCCAATACTCCAATGTCAATCCAATCTCGAATTGGAACAATGGTTTCGTTGCCCATTGTATCGGCCTTAATCTTCTCCGCTTTGATCTTGATAGTCAGTTCGTACTTACCATCCTTTGGCTTGGTGTTGTAGTCGGCTTCGGTCAATCGGAGATCATAAAGGGTGATTTCCTTGAACCAATCATTGATAAGATATTTCAATGAATCTGGAACGACTGGCTCTAAATGTCGAAGAAAATCCAAAGAGGTAGAATATGGCGGCCCAGCATATTTAAACTCTTCTAAGTAGTTGCGCATGGCCTTGTTTACACTGTCTTCACTAATGTAATCCTGTAAAGCATACAAGACCAACGAGCCTTTTCCATAGTGGATGTGGCCTTGATTCTCAACCTTGAATAGCGGAACTTCCTTATCGACTTCACTGCTTCTTCCACGCAGATAACGCTCATGATTGTACTTGAGGAATTCCCTCATTTTCATTGGATCGTCATCTAGTTTCTTCATAGTCATAAGCGAAGAATACTCAGCAAAGCTTTCGCTCATTAACGTACCACCTTGCATGTTGGCGCCTACCACTTGATGCGCCCACCATTGGTGCGCCATCTCGTGTGCAATAACCGCATCAATGATGTTGTTTCCGTCTTCATCCGAAAGGTCGGTCACAAAACCAATTGCCTCAGAATAAGGCATTGTACCTGGAAAAGCCTGTGCAAAAGATGCATACCTCGGAAACTCAATGATCCTACATTGATTATGGAAATACGGCCCGAAATGTTCTGTGTAATAAGCCAATGAACGCTCCATAGCATCCATCATCATTGGTACATTCATAGGATGCTTGGCATCGTAGTAAACTTCGAGATCAATCCCGTTCCAAGTTCTCCGCTCCACTTCAAATCGGGCTGAAATGAACGAATAGAAGTTCTGTGAAGGATGATCCACTTTGTAGTGATAGAAATTACGTCCGTCTTCTTGCCACTCCTTTTGCAGAGTTCCAGGAGATATCGCAATTTGATCAGACGAAGTGGAAATCACCGTTTCTACATTTATGAAGTCGGCACGGCCATTTGATAAATAATTGACCTGACAGCTTTTACCGCAATTGGTCTCCAACTCCGGCATGCGGTCTTTCTCCTCCAAGCCATACTTCTTTCGATCATTCTTATCGCTTATCTCAGAATTGGGATCGTAACCAAGGGTTGGCAGAATCTGGAAGTTGTTCAGGAAAGTTCCATTCTGTACCACACTTGTGTTGCCTGCTTGGTTCTCAAAACCTTTTGGATTGTAAGCCGTCTCAATCACCCCTATCATTGAATCTCCCGGCATCATTGGCTTATCCAACTCGTAGATCATCCAACCCATTTCCTTGTTTTCGTGAACCAATGTCGAATTAGGAATCTCAATCTTAGGATTCCATTTCTCATCTGTACTGAAATGCAAAGAATCAATTGGAAAGGCAGTTTCATTCTTATAAACTAACGTGGCGTGAACATCCACTTTTCGTTCCTCTGGATAGATGTTGATCCTGTATTTCACATCCTTCACCTTTGGCAATGGAGCGTTCTCATACTTCTTGTAGGTTTTCTCAAATTCAGCAGTTAGTGCCTCTAGTTCATCGCCCGTTTTATACTCGTTTAATACCTGCGTATTGTAATACACAAAGCCAGAAACGGCCAGCCACAAAACAGCAATCAAGCCAAAACTCAGCTTTGCAGATTTGCCCATTTTCTTACTAGCATGGGCCATTCGTTCCTTCATTGTGCCAATTACTCCGCGACTCCAAAGTGCACTTGCCACCATTAGACACAACGCACCAAACAGCAACCAATAAACGTTGAACCACATGGCACCGAGCATGCCTGGGCCAAATCCGTTCATATCTGAATATCTTACTGAAGGCCCAGAGCCAATGGACAGCATTTTGCTTTCAACATCCAATGCGAGTAAAACCAGATCCCATAAAAACAGAACTAGAATAGACACGAAATAGCCCACATACTTGTTATTCAACAATACCTGAAACATGATCATTACACCGCTCCAAATGAAGTAGAGCGGGAAAAACATGAGCAAAAAGTCTACGAGGTAAACCGAAAGTTCAATTCGTGTATAGCCATGAGCAAGCTGATACAGCACACCACACAGCACAAAAAACAGATGCAACATAGTCGTTAACGTTGCCAACGAAAGCACTTTGGCAGCGAGCGATATTGTAGATCCATGAGGCGTTGCATCAATTACTTCATGAATCTTTGAATCACGGTCTCTCCAAACCAATTCTCCACTAAAAAAGACAAGAATGATAACAACAAAAATGCCGGCTGCACCATTGATTACATCGATAATCTTATAAGTGAGAGGATACGATTGAAGCCCGTAATAGTCAAAGCCTCCGGCCAAATTGGCTAGAAGAATAATAACGGCAAACAGGAAAAGAATCCTGAACGTGACGCTCTTTCCAATGCTCATGAAATTGGTAAAGAAGAAGCTCTTGAACTGAGCCCAACTTGTAGCCGATCCATAATTTGGTTGAACACTTGGCATAGAATCTTCGACTTTAGCTGACGCAGTTTCCTTCTTTTCTGCCTTTACCTTTTTGTTCTTCTCCTTGAATGAGAAAGTGAAGTATGAAAGGGCCAATATCAGAGACCCTACTCCTATCCAAACCAATCGATTAAGAAATAGTATTCCAGAGAATCCCGGACTAAGTGTGTTCTTCTCAATTGGAGTGAAATACTTCGTCTCCAAAGAATAAGCCCTAATTCCGAAGGTATCCGAAAGCGCTGCAATTGTCTCATTGTCAACATCAGACATCAACGTACCCGAAACCATGTAGCCTATAATGATGACCAATGCACCTACGAATGAGATGGTTGTACTCTTCCATTTGTTGGCCAAAGCAAACACAACCGTGCCTGCGATAAACATGTTGGGCAGGATGAATAACAGGTAGCTGTTCACGAAAGTTTCCAAGTAGAATGGGCCAAATCGGTCTGCATCTACCCAACCCAAAGCCGGGCCAATGACCGTTCCGAGGAACGAGCCGATATATACACCCAACATTGGAATCGTAGCTAGCAAAAGCGCTCCGAAGAAGCGACCAAAGAAATAACCAGGCTTGCTTAATGGTGTGCTGAATAGAATCTCATTGAATTGATGATTGTGGTCTTTCAGTGCAGCATTATTGAAAAAGGCAGCTGCAATCAACAATCCGAAAATTGACATGATTGCCGTGAATTGTGCAATGATGTTCGGAGCGTTTTTGAATACGTTTCCAACCGAGCCGCCAATGACTACGTTATCACTTGCGGTTGCGCCAAAAACCAACAATGCCATCAATGACATGAAAATGTACACCATCGGCTGTTTGAGGGCATACTTGAGTTCCGCTATGAGAAAATCTTTAAACATTACTTTTCCTTTTTAGCGGGTTAAACCAGCACGTTTGACGTGTTGATCTTAGAGAAGAATACGTCTTCAAGATTTGGTTTGATGAGCTCAAAACCATTCTGTGGATCAGATTCGCTGAACACGTGAATGATCGGCTTCCCTCCTACCATCTTATTAGAAATGATGGAATAGTTGGAAGCGTAAGTTTCCAATTCCTCTCTTTCCACGACCCGTTGATACACTTTTCCATTAAGCTCATCAATCGCAGTCTGAGGTGCCCCATGAAAGACAATCTGGCCCTTATTCATAATGGCCATCTTCGTACACAACTCTCGAACATCGTCTACAATGTGTGTAGATAGAATCACGATAACTTCCTTTCCAACATCCGCTAACAGATTGTAGAAGCGGTTTCGTTCACCTGGATCAAGTCCTGCCGTTGGCTCATCTACAATGATCAATTTAGGATTACCGATAAGTGCCTGCGCAATTCCAACCCTTTGCTTCATTCCTCCCGAGAAGCCTTTCACATTTTTTTTTCGGTCATCAAATAGGTTCACCTTGTCTAAGAGGTAGGCAACCAATTGCTTCCGCTCCTTAGAATTTGTAATTCCCTTTAAGATGGCAATGTGATCCAAAACCTGTTCGGCCGTAATCTTCGGATAAACGCCAAACTCTTGTGGCAGGTATCCAAGTGTCTTTCTCAATTCACCCGGCTCATTGAAAATGTTAATATCGTTTAGTGTTGCCGAACCAGCATCTGCTTCTTGCAGAGTTGCCAAGGTTCTCATCAACGATGATTTACCTGCGCCATTAGGGCCAAGTAGGCCGAACATGCCGTTCTCAATTTCGAGTGAAACGTTGTCGAGTGCCTTAACTCCGTTGGGATAGGTCTTGGATAAATTGGTGATGGTGAGTTTGTTCATGGTGTGATTTTCAGGAATTCTCAAAAGTAATTTTCCGATGATCTTAACTTGAGAAAGCTGGAACAAAGTATGTTAAATCCTTGATCTAAAGAATGGTGATAGCTTTAAACCTTTCTATAAATTTTGAATAATGAAGATCAAACGTTTTCCAGATACGCTGACCATCATCCTTGTAATCATGGTTCTTTTTGTTGCCATGACATGGATTATCCCTGCCGGTGAATTTGACCGAGAAACATTCGGCAGCAAGGAAATAGTCATACCAGGTACGTACCATGTTCTTGCAGAGTCGTACGGGCAAGGCTTGATGGATTTTCTGATGGCTCCCATCAAAGGGTTTCAGGCTGCCGCAGACATTATCGCTTTCGTCTTATTGGTAGGAGGAGCATTTTCAATGGTCAGTTCAACTGGAGCCATCACTGCAGCTTTGTACAAGGTTATTGGTTTAGCTAGGAGGCGCCCAAAGTTTAAAATGTGGGTCATTCCTCTGATAATGACACTGTTCTCGTTAGGTGGTTCAACCTTTGGAATGGCCGAGGAAGTTTTGGTTTTTATTCTGATCACCATTCCGTTGGCAAGAGCACTTGGCTATGATAGTATCGTAGGAATTGCCATGCCGTTTATTGGCGCTGGCGCTGGATTTGCGGGGGCATTCATCAATCCGTTTACGATGGGAATAGCCCAAGGAATTGCTGGCTTACCCATTGGAAGCGGATTCGGATATCGTTTGTTCTGTTGGTTCGTTTTCACCTCCGTTTGTACCGGTTTTGTAATGTGGTACGCCAAGCGAATTGAGAAGAACCCTGAACTGAGTTTGGTTCATGAAATCGATTCTCAACGCAAGGACGAAGATTTATCAAGCGGTGATGAAATTGAATTCAATCTTAAGCGAAAAATGGTGTTGATGCTTCTTGCATCGGCCATCGGCTTGCTTTTAGTTGGAGTTAATTATTGGGGTTGGTACATCGAAGAAATCGCTGCTTTATTCGTTGGGCTTGGATTGGTTGTGGCCATCACATTTAGAATGAATGCGCATGATGCCTCCGCTGCTTTTGTTGCCGGAACAAAGGATGTCGTAACCGCGGCAATGGTAATTGGGCTATCAAGAGGTTTGCTGGTGTTAGCCGAAGATGGAAAGATCATCGACACCATGCTATTTGCACTTTCAGACGCAGCTTCAGGTTTTCCAAAAGCGGTCTCGATTGAGATCATGTTTGTGTTTCAGACGTTCCTCAACTTCTTTATCCCTTCGGGATCTGGACAAGCTGCATTGACCATGCCTTTGATGGCTCCGCTAAGCGACTTGCTGGGAATTACTCGACAATGTGCGGTACTTGCTTACCAGTTTGGAGATGGTATAAGCAACCTGATCATTCCAACCAGTGGGGTCACGATGGGAATTTTGGAAATTGCCAAGGTGCCTTACAATAAATGGTTCAAGTGGATTATGCCTCTGATGATTATACTGACCATCGTGGCTGCCCTCCTACTATTACCTCCAACAATATTGTTTGAGTGGAACTAACCAACTTATTCTCAAAGCTTCGCTTTGAGGTTCAATTCATGGTTTTTCGAGAAGACTCTGATGATGTACAAACCAGACTTGCTAGGGTAAATTGGAAGGCTGACAAGGTTTTGTCCCTTTATCAACTCGACTTGCTGAGTATTGATATTCCTACCTAGCATATCGGTAATCTCAAAAGTGGCACCCTGAGAATAAGGCCAGTTCACGTGAACGGTTCCGTTTTCTATCCACAGGTTGGATTCAAACTGTTCGTTCTGATCAAGGCCAACCGTACCAACTCCAAAATTCAATTCTAAAACAATGGGTAGGTGATCGCTCATATAATAGAGCGATTGAAGTATCTCATCTGACCACTCGCCCCCAGAACAATCGGTGATATTTTGGTTGTAGCAAGTTCCAGTATTTCCAAGTGCATGGTAGGAGCCTTCCTCGTAAACAACCGTATTCCAAGGCTGAAACATATCATTTGAAAGCAGGATAAAATCGAACCGATCATCAAGTCCTCCTCCTGCTCCATCTCCAAAAATGCTGGACGTTCGTGTGCTTTGAGTCAAGATATCTTTAGGCTGAAAACTGCTCGAATTCCAATCTCCAGGACTATCAATCGGATCTCGTAGAATTATTGAGTTGGTCGGGTCAAGGAGTTCTTGGTAGGCTGGTTCATCGCTCGTGTAAACATTGAAATCACCAGCTACGATCATATTGGCGTCAGCTGGTAGAAACTGTTCGTGAAGGGTCAACGTTTGAACCATGGCCAATCTGGCCTGAACATTTGAAGTTCCCTGGCTGCTTTTTAGGTGCATTACAAAGACATAGAAGAAGACAGTGTCTGCACCTTGAGCAAGGTTCGGATCCTTGTAATACAATTCGAATTTATTGAGGTCTCGGACATCGGTCATCAGATATCCTTCTTCTTTCATACCAAACATGTCGGTATTGTAGATCATAGCCTGTTGCAGCTTCCAATTACTGAATGGACTACTCTGCTGAACCACAAATTCTGATGCTGCATAATTCGCAGGTAAATCCGAAAAACTCTCATTCAGAATGAGTTGTAAGCCACTGTCGTTCTTCAATTCTTGAATCAAGAAAATATCAGGTTCAACGTAATTAATGAGTTGACGAAGCGTGTCCTCTCTACCAGCGATATTGCCGGTTGGATAGTTGAGCACATTATAGGACATAACGGTGGCTTGTTGCTGAGCCATGGTAGACACGGCTGCAAAAACCAGCATGAAGGAAAGGATGATACGCATAGAGCAAAGGTCTTCCTATTTCTCGTTCACACAAAGATGTCTTGGCATATGATAAGATTAAGACAATTCAATTTCTTAAAAACAGAAAGGCCCACCATATGGTGGGCCTTTCCAATTGAATTACGCTAAGTCTATTGCTTAACTATTCTGAACACTTCGTTCAAACCAGATTCGGTGATTACCTCCACTGAATAAAGTCCAGCCGCACCTTCGATTTCTAGTTCCACTTTACTGGAACCTGAAACAGATTTTGTTGAAATAACCTGACCGTGAATGCTTCTCACAACTACTGAAGCTTGTTCAGCATCTCCCAAAACAACCGTAATCAATCCAGTCGTTGGATTAGGGAAAACGTTGATCGATTGATCAACATCATTGCTTGTAAGGCGAGCTCCTGGCTCGGTATTTAAAGTGGTGAAGTAGAAGAATCCATTCCAGCTAAGAGGACTGTTCAACGAACAAACGGTTTTCACCTTATACTCATAGTCGGTTCCAGGGGTCAATCCAGTTTTCACCTTGAATGTGGTAGGTGCCCAAACGGTATGAAAATCCCAAGTTGTGGTACCCGCCTCACGAACTTTCACTTTGTACTTGATCGCATTCGGCTGTGCATCCCAGATAATGGTTGCTTCAGTCTCGGATAAGTTTGCACTTGAGATGATATACGGGTTGTCACATGGATAGTCCAACGTTGTGAAGTTGGAATTAGGTCCATAACCGGTTGAACCATCTTATAGCAAATACTGCCGAAAATGACCTACTGAAGCTGACAAACAGCCGTGCAGGAATCGGTATTCAATCCGAAAACCACTATGTAGGATAGGTTTAGAATATCATCATCCAAAAACCCAGCCCCTTCAATGGTACCAGTACCAAATACTTGAGAGGGAATAGTCATGTTAACACTATCAACTGTTGCGCTCACAATGTTTCCAGAATTGTAAAGGTTGGCAATCAACACATTTGTTACAGCAGTGTCCTCGCTCAAGCTTATTAAATATGAAAGTGAGCCACTATTGCAAGAATGAACCACATCGTAATCGCCAAAAAAGACGGTTCGAATTTCTCTTTGACACGTATCACCTTCATATCCTGGAGCGCAATCGCAAATTCCTAACTTACATTCCCCTTCATTAAGGCAAACCACCTCTTCGCAAGGGTCAATCCAAGTTTCGCAATTCACGCCTCTATAATCGTCCGGACAATGGCAATCGCCTTCGATGCACTGCCCCCCATTCTCACATTCCACAAAGTCGCAACCTTCGTGGCAAGCATTGGCTGAGAGTATAATTACTAGAACAAAAAGGAGTCTAAAAATTGCTGACATTGACGAATAGTGTTAATCGCCACCAAAGTACTGGTTAGTACGGAAATGAAAATGACACCGCTATGGAATCATCCTCAAATCAAAACCTCGCTTACCTGCATTATGGGTTCCATATTGGTAAAGTTGGGAAGGTCAGCCATAATCTCATCGGCATTTGGACCGAAGGAATTTTGGAACGAATTCATGTCTTCAAAATAGAGGTTTCCCATTGCAGCATAGGCGGCAGGTGAATCAGGAGCTCCACTGCCAACACCTTTTTCTACTGTTGCAGCCTTTACCGCATCTCCTAATAAGCCTCCAACTAAAGGAATGTGCTTACTGCAGTAATAATCCATATCAAAATGTTTCCCTTCTCCATTAGGATACATCACACTTACTTTAATCATTCCCTTCTTCATCAACTACTTTATTGATAGAGTACAAAATTGCACAGCGGTGAATTTAGGGCTTTAATAAATTCGGGCTGACCATTTTTAAAAACACAGCTATTTATAGCTACAAAGAAGTCAACTAAAAAACTACGTAGATGAAGCTCTGATTACCGTTAGAAACATCCATGGACAAATGATGTTCCGCGAAACGGTTATTGATTCGGGCAACCATCAGGTTCAGTTGATAGGTTCAAACGGGCTTTATACTGTTGGGCTATTTGCACGGCATACTATCTTCAGTCCATACTCATAACCGGTGTCGGGTTCCAGATTGGTCCGCACCTTGAAAGTCGTAGGCGCTGTGATCGTGTTATTCAACCAAGTGGTTGTACCGACCTTTCTTAAACGCAGCTTATAAGTCAACGCGTTGGTTACCGCCTTCCGAACCTTCTCGGTATTACATCTAGTCCACTAGCACAATTACAATCTGTACCAAAGTATTAACGCGTTCAACTATATCAGCGTCAAACTAAACGGAGTTGTGACGCAAACTCACGTTGGCGGTAATTTACCCCACCATTCCCGCTAGGTTTAGCATTTGAGACAAGCCACCATTTTTAAATGGACTGTCAATAGTCAACTTCCCGCAGGACGAAACATACCGTTGGGTAATTACACTAAGTTTGCGTGACTTTTTAAATGGCTTGGAGAGAATGTTGCTGATTTAAGCTTCCTCAACTTCCAGAAATATGACAGGTCGTGTCTACGATTTGTCAATACTTACCAATCGCAATCGTTAAACCTAATTTTATATGAAAAAGTTAATTATCCTTTCAGTCTTTGTATCGCTGTGCCAGCCAGTAAGCGCTCAAACCCCAAGCTGTGGGGCAACGTACGATGCCGCCTCGGATGTGTCAGTTGGTGATAACCCACAATCAATTGCCATTGGCGATTTTAATGGAGATGGAATGCAAGACTTCGCTACAGCCAATTTTAGTGTTGGTAATGTCTCCATACGCTTAGGGGATGGAACAGGAGGATTTACCTCCGCCACGGATGTGTCAGTTGGTTATGCACCAAATTCAATTGCCATTGGCGATTTTAATGGAGATGGGACGCAAGACTTCGCCACAGCCAGTCAGAATAGTGATAATGTCTCCATATGCTTAGGGGATGGAACAGGAGGATTTACCTACGCCTCGGATGTGTCAGTTGGTGATGGCCCACGATTAATTGCCATTGGCGATTTTAATGGAGATGGAATCCAAGACTTCGCTACAGCCAATTGGTCGGATGCCAATGTCTCCATACGCTTAGGGGATGGAACAGGAGTATTTACCTCCGCCACGGATGTGTCAGTTGGTGATGCACCAAATTCAATTGCCATTGGCGATTTTAATGGAGATGGGATGCAAGACTTCGCTACAACCAATACTTATGATGATGATGTCTCCGTATGCTTAGGGGATGGAACAGGAGGATTTACCTCCCCCACGGATGTGTCAGTTGGTGATGGCCCACAATCAATTGCCATTGGCGATTTTAATGGAGATGGAAACCAAGACTTCGCTACAGCCAATGCTGGTGATAATGATGTATCCATACGCTTAGGGGATGGAACAGGAGGATTTACCACAACCCCGAATGTGTCAGTTGGTAATACCCCGCGATCAATTGCCATTGGCGATTTTAATGGAGATGGAAACCAAGACTTCGCTGCAGCCAATGCTCTTTTAAATACTGTCTCCATACGCTTAGGGGATGGAACAGGAGGATTTACCTCCCCCACGGATGTGTCAGTAGGAGATGCCCCATATTCAATTGCCATTGGCGATTTTAATGGAGATGGAATGCAAGACTTCGCTACAGCCAATCAACTTGATAATAATGTCTCCATACGCTTAGGGGAGGCTGTTTCTATTACTGGTGCTACAGAAGTACATGCTGGTACAAGCATCACTTTAACGGGTAATGGCACCGCAGCAACAGTAGACCCTTGGGTGTCTTCTAACACAGGTATTGCTACAGTTGATTCATCTGGAGAAGTTACCGGAGTTTCTGTCGGAACAGTAGAAATCACCTATACTACATTAGGAGGCTGTTCAACTTACTATTCAGTAACGGTAAATCCATCTTGTCCACCACCTATTGCTGGCTGGACGCAAATTTCAAACGCCTTAAATGTGGAATTCTATTCTGACACTGCTGGCGGCCCAACTTCATGGCTTTGGGACTTTGGCGATGGTAGCACAAGCACCATGCAAAATCCAATTCACACGTATACCGCTTCGGGCACCTACACAACATGCCTTACAGCTACAAATGCTTGTGGATCAGACAGCAGTTGTACAAGCGTGCCAGTAGCTCAAACCCCAGACTGTGCGGCAACGTACGATGCCGCCTCGGATGTGACAGTTGGTGATGGCCCAAGTTCAATTGCCATTGGCGATTTTAATGGAGATGGAATGCAAGACTTCGCTACAGCCAATCAGTATGTTGGTAATGTCTCCATACGCTTAGGGGATGGAACAGGAGTATTTACCTCCCCAACGGATGTGTCAGTTGGTGTTGGCGCAATATCAATTGCCATTGGCGATTTTAATGGAGATGGAATGCAAGACTTCGCTACAGCCAATTATGATTATGATTATGTCTCCATACGCTTAGGGGATGGAACAGGAGGATTTACCTCCGCCTCGGATGTGTCAGTTGGTTATGCCCCATATTCAATTGCCATTGGCGATTTTAATGGAGATGGAATGCAAGACTTCGCTACAGCCAACGGTTCTAATGATAATGTCTCCATACGCTTAGGGGATGGAACAGGAGGGTTTGCCTCCGCATCGGATGTTTCAGTAGGTAGTCAACCAAAATCAATTGCCATTGGCGATTTTAATGGAGATGGAATGCAAGACTTCGCTACAGCCAATTATAATGATGATAATGTCTCCATACGCTTAGGGGATGTGTCTGGAGGATTTACC
>JBLFWJ010000097.1:0-12534 GCA_047611425.1 Bacteroidia bacterium
GTCGCCTTTTTTATTTGCTGAAAGCACCGTTGTACTTGCGCATTTGGTCAAGAACAGCCTCTGTACCTCTACCCGTTTGTGCAGACGTAACTATAAACGGAGGCAATTCTTCCCAAGTCTCGAGTAGTGTCTTTTCGTACAGCTCCAACTGCTTGACGGTTGCCACTTTGGTGAGTTTATCTGCCTTTGTATAAAGAATTGTAATGGCCAAACCAGACATCCCAAGCCATTCCAGAAAATCCAGATCAAGCTTTTGAGGCGGCACGCGCAAATCAACCAGGACGTACACATTGACGAGATTCTCTCTAGTCAACATATAATTTCGAATCATCTTATCCCACTTGACCCTATCAGACTTAGAAACGGATGCATAGCCATATCCAGGAAGATCCACCAGGTACCACTTCTTATCAACTAAGAAGTGATTAATAAGCTGAGTTTTTCCTGGTTTACCACTTGTTTTAGCCAAGCTCTTCTTATTGAATAGCTTATTGATAAGACTGCTCTTGCCCACATTAGATCGACCTATAAAAGCATACTCCGGCTTTTCGGGCTTTGGGCATTTGGCCGAATCCGTGTTACTCATTACAAATTCAGCCTGTGGATAATCCATTGTTAGTGTTTAACGTGTTCAGATAACCAAGGATCCAAAATCTTATTGAATTCCTCTGGCTGCTCCATCATTGGAGCATGTCCACATTCATCTACCCAGAAGAGATCGCTATCTGGAAGCGTTTCATTGAATACGTCTGCTACGTGAGGAGGTGTCACATTATCCTGTTTTCCCCAAATAAGACAAACCGGGATATTGATTCCTGGCAGATCCTTACTCATGTTGTGGCGAATAGCCGACTTGGCCATGGCCAGAATCCGGATAAGCTTCTCTTTATCAGCAATAATGGCAATCACTTCATCCAATAGTTCTGGTGTACAGTGCTTTGGATCGTGAAAAGTGTATTCAACCTTAGTTCGGATGTAATCTCGATCTTCTCTTCGAGGAAAAGAACCACCGAATGCATTCTCGTATAAACCGGAACTGCCAGTCAAAGTCATTGTATTCACTCGCTCTGGATGTTCCACGCTGTAAATAAGCGACACATGACCTCCGAGAGAATTACCCAACAAATTGACTTTATCATACTCCTTGAATTCAACGAATTCATGAATGTACTTGGCCAGATTCTTTACACTGGTCTTCAACAAAGGCAGCGTATACAACGGCATTAGCGGTATAACCACCTTGTATCGATCGGAGAACTGATCGAACACATGATTGAAATTGCTCAATGCACCAAAAAGTCCGTGCAACACCAGCAAAACTGGGCCTTCGCCTTTTTCCACATAACTGTGGCCGCCTTCGTGTTTAACTAAATCTTCCATCTGTTGGTCTGCAAAGTTAATTAAACCAACCGCAGATTCCCTGTTGTGTTCATCCGTATTGATGTTTGGCGCACAAACCCTATAACCCAAAAGGTTCTCATCTTACAATAACCTGTTTCCCTGTATCCATTATCACCCCATCTACCACCACAGAATAGTAATACACCCCAGCCGCCAAGGCGGAGACATCCAATGCGGATACGCCATTGTTTATTGGCTTTGTAAGTACGCGATGCCCTAAGTAATTCATCAAATGGATTTGAGCCGTTTGCCCGCTGGGCAAATCTGTCGATACTTGAAGGAGGTTGATGGCGGGATTGGGGTAGAGATCAACTGAAATACTCTCAAAATCCATGATACCCACTTCCACTGAAGGGTAAAGGCAATAAGTGTCAAACGGATCGTAGGTTCCTACAATACTATCGGAATAACAAATAAAAATGTTCGGGGAGGCTTCCGGGACAGCAATATCATCACACCATCTTTCACCAGAAAGGAAACCTCGGCCCAAACCAGTAGTGGAAGAAAGACCATTAAAACTATATAAACCTATTCCCTCGATGCACCTACCAGACAAACCTATCCAAGTATCAGTGTTGGTTTCAAGATCGATATACCTCCTCTGAAATCCGTTGACATCCATGGTACCTGTACCAACAACTTCTACAATTGCTACACTATCGTTGCAAACTATCGGCCCCGAATCAACAATCCAAGTGTCTCCTATTTGAGCTCCAAAATCGTAAAGCAAATTATACTGCCCATTTTTCCAGTGAAATACGGAGTCTTGCGTAAATCTTAATATTCCAAATACATAGGTTCCTGAATACGTTGAATAGGTTCCTCCCTGCTGTAGAATATATGTGGTTCTAAATGAGTGATAAACCTGAGCATTAAAGTCACCCAAGGTCGTATCTCCGGCCACGGATATCTGATTAACCGTAGCATAACCTAGGTTATAGTACAAGTATTTCCACTCAGAACTCTCTAACCCAAAATATTGAGCTTGTGCTAGGTTACTGACCAAAACCAATCCTAGTATAAAAAGTGATTTCTTCATCTTTCAATAAGCTGGTTTATAATAGACATTCGTGGTTGATAAATAGTCAGACAAGATACATTCTTATCCAGTGCCTATTCATTTATGGTTAGGATACGTGCTCAAGAAGACCCGTGAAGTCGTTCGGATGTGTCTTTTGGGGATCAGATCGCATCTTCAACTGACAAGATTTCATTTTCACTTAGTTAAATCGCGTCTTCAACTTGTTCGGGCAGGTGGTAAAGTGATCGGGATGGGTCGTGAACTGACAAGATTGCGTCTTCAACTGACAAGATTTCATCTTCACTTAGTTAAATCGCGTCTTCAACTTGTTCGGGCAGGTGGTAAAGTGATCGGGATGGGTCGTGAACTGACAAGATTGCGTCTTCAACTGACAAGATTTCATCTTACACTGATCGGATTTCATCTCACAGTTGTTAAACTGCGTCTTGCAGTCGTGCAATTGCCTCTGTAGGTTCTGAAATCAGGTCTTGAGGTGGTGAAATGGGGTTTTAGCGGGTTGGATACAATAGGTACTAATTCTGATGAAAGAGACCCCGTGTCGTTGCACGGGGTGACAGCAATGGGCTGACTCTTCCGCCAGCAGCAAACAACCACCGTCATGCCGTGCGAAGACACGGCATCTCTATCCAGCCGACTATACAGCATGAACCACTCAGATTCTTCACTTCGCTGCACTCCGTTCTGAATGACGGGATGGGCCAACCTGGCAACTTGAAGCTCGAAGCTTGAAGTTCACTTTCTTCAGCGATCCTTTCCCTACCACATCCTACCACCAAGGAAAATAGGCTCTAACGCAACATTTTCAGTACTTTTGAGTTCAAATGAGTCAGAATCTCTACACAATATCATTAGTTTTCAACAATCAGTGGGAAAACGTGGATAATAGTGGGAGAATCGTTTATTTTTACCCAACGATTCAGTTAGAGTGAGCAATTTCATTGGAACATACGAGTGTAAGGCGGACGCAAAAGGGCGATTAATGCTCCCTGTTGGCCTTAAAAATCAGATCCTTCCGATCCTGTCGGAAGGCTTTGTACTCAAGAACCATGTCTCTAATGATTGCCTCGAGCTGTACCCCCGAACAGAGTGGGACACGACAATGGAAAGGATTAAGAAGCGATTGAATCGCAACAATCCTCGACACAATCGATTTCTACGAAAATTTCTTTCGGGTGTAAGGTTGATCGACCTAGACAATACTGGCAGATTGCTAATTCCAAAAGACCTCCAAGCCGGAGCGGGGATTAGTAAGGATGTAGTGTTGATGTGCATGTTCGGTACGATTGAGATTTGGGACAAGTCGCGTTTCGCGACTGAGACCGGAAGCTCAGACATCGAGCAGGAAGCCGCAGAACTATTGGGTGATATAGACGACAATGACGACCTCTTATCATAATCCAGTCTTACTCCAAGAGAGTATCGATGGTCTGAATCTTCAGTCCAACGGGATTTATGCTGACTTAACTTTTGGTGGAGGCGGTCACACTCAAACCATCTTAGACCAACTAGAAGGTGGTCGCTTGATTTGTTTTGACCAAGACCCCGATGCTGTAGCTAATCTCCCAAAGGATGAGCGGGTCAGCTTTGTGCAGCACAACTTTAGACACATACGCAACTTCCTTCGACATCATGACGCTATTCCTGTTGATGGTGTTTTAGCTGACCTCGGTATTTCATCTCATCAGATAGATGAGGCCGAACGAGGGTTTTCTACCCGCTTTGATGCGGAGTTGGACATGCGCATGTCGCAGGATGGCGAGCTTGATGCAATCGCGTTGCTCAATAATTATGATGAGCAACAACTGACAAAGGTTTTCCGCCTTTATGCCGACCTGAAGAATGGCCGACAGGTAGCGCAATACATTATAAGCTATAGAGAAGGGAACGAGTTGCGATCCACCAGTGATCTAAAATCTGCCATCCGAAAGCTTCTCCCAAGAGGAAAAGAGAATTCGTTCCTCGCTAAGATTTTCCAAGCGATCCGAATAGAAGTAAACGATGAGATGGGTGCGCTACAGGAAATGCTGGAACAACTAGAACATGTTGTAAAGCCGGGTGGAAGGATATCCATTATCTCTTATCACTCCTTAGAGGATAGAATGGTGAAAAACCTGATCCGTGACGGAGCCGTGAATTCAGACGACAACAACGCAGACTTGTTCGGGAACCGAAAACTGCCTTTCAAGGCAATCAATCGCAAGCCGATTATCGCCACAGACGAAGAAAACGAAGCCAACCCCCGAGCCCGCTCAGCAAAGCTCAGAATAGCCGAACGGACATGAGCAAGGAAAAAAAGGAAACGGCTAAGAAGGGCAACAGCTTCAATAGCATTGGGCGAAGGGTCGTAAGCGTACTTGACGGCAGCTTCCTTACCAAGGAGAACGTTACCGACAACATCCCTTACCTCGGATTCCTATTCGCCCTTGGTCTTATCTACATCAGCAATAGCTATTACGCTGAGAAGAATTTGCGGGACAACGCCAAACTGACCCGTCAGTTAAAAGAGCTTAAATCTGAATTCATCACTGTAAGAAGCGAGCTCATGTTCGTTTCTAAACAAAGCGAGGTTGCCAAGGCGGTAGAACCAAAAGGACTCTACGAATCTGTTGCGCCTCCTAAGAAAATTATTGTTGAACCAGAACAACTCGAGCAGTGAGCACCGATCGCGACATATTGAGACGAACGTACATCATGTACGCGTTCATGTGCGTTTTCGGACTGGCCATTATGGCGCAGATCGTTCGGGTAACTTTTGTTCAGGGTGATTACTGGAGAAGTCGAGCGCTAGAACAAACGGTTCGTCCTGTAGATATTGAGGCGGCCCGTGGAAACATCTTCGCAGAAGACGGCAGCTTGCTCGCTACATCAAAACCGTTTTACGAAGTACGATGGGATGCCAACGTTCCTTACATCACGGATGATCGATTCAACGAGAGCATCGAAGAACTCTCTAGGGAATTAGCCAATTTATTCCGAGACAAAAGCTGGCAAGCCTACAAGCGCGAGTTGACTGATGCCCGAAGAAAAGGCTCACGATACCACCTTATTAGAAGAGATGTGGATCACAAGATCTTGGGCAAGATTCGCAAGCTGCCATTATTCAAAGCAGGCAGGTTTAAAGGTGGGTTGATCTACCTGCAAAAGAGCAAGCGCTCAAAGCCATTCTCCGAATTAGCATCTAGAACGATTGGCTACGATAGACCAGATTATCATGTTGGCTTAGAAGGCGCATATTCAAAAGAATTGAGTGGCGTTGGTGGTCAACGATTGATGCAGAAGATCGCAGGTGGTGTTTGGAAACCATTAAGTGACGGAAACGACATCGAGCCGAAAGACGGAAACGACCTCGTAACCTCTATCGACATTAATATTCAAGATGTTGCAGAGCACGCGCTCTACACACAGCTTTCCGAGCACGGGGCTGAATCAGGATGCGCGGTTCTTATGGAGGTAAGCACAGGAGAGATCAAGGCCATCGCAAACCTCAAGCGAAAGGAAGACGGTACCTACCGAGAGACATACAATTACGCAGTTGGAGCAGCTTCTGAACCAGGCTCCACATTCAAGCTTGCGAGTATCATTTCTCTTTTGGATGATGGATTCGTGGACATTTCCGATTCTGTTGATACTGAAAGAGGCAAGAAGAAATTCTACGATAGAACCGTTAAGGATTCGCATCCTGGCAAGTACGGGAAACTGACCATTCAAAAGGCTTTTGAGGTTTCCTCGAACGTTGCGATTAGCAGTTTGATTCAACAACACTATGGAGCCGACCCAGGCAAGTTTGTTGGCAATCTGCGCAAAATGGGACTTGGCGATTCACTTGGCTTGGAGATTCCAGGTGAAGGAAAGCCAATGATCAAAGACCCATCCGACCCAACGTGGTCTGGGGTCACTCTGCCCTGGATGTCATTCGGATATGAAGTTCTGATGACACCAATGCAAACGTTAACACTTTACAATGCCATTGCAAATGATGGTGTAATGGTGAAGCCGCAATTCATTAAGTCAATCAGTAAGGATGGTCAGCCAATAAAGGAATTCGGAACAACCGTTCTTAACAAGAAGATCTGTAGCCAATCAACCTTGGATCAGGTCAAGATTTTACTTGAAGGAGTCGTAGAAGATGGAACCGCCCGAAACCTCCGACACGCAGACTATGCCATTGCAGGAAAAACTGGTACGGCCCTAATCGCAAAAGGAGGTTCGTACAAAAGAGAGAAGACTTACCAAGCATCGTTTGTAGGGTATTTCCCTGCGGAAGCACCGAGATACTCCTGCATCGTTGTGGTGAATTCTCCGAGCAAGCAATTCTACTACGGCAACGTGGTGGCTGGGCCGATCTTCAAGGAGATTTCTGATAAGGTCTATTCCACTCAATTGGAAATGCACGCGGAGCTTGCTGTTGACACCAACACTTCCACAATTCCTTCTGCATCAATTGCGCAATGGACAGACCTCAACAGTATTTACGGTCACCTGAACATCAATACACACACTCGCGACCAAGATGCCGAGTGGGTTTATGCAATTGCAGAATCTGACTCCGTGACACTGAAGGAACGCGAGTTCAGCCAAGGGTTTGTGCCCAGAGTTATCGGTATGGCTGCAGCTGATGCCATTTACCTACTTGAGAATGCTGGAATGACCGTGGAATTGATTGGATCCGGAAGGATCTACAAGCAATCGATTATTCCTGGAACGCGCATTACGAACGGACGAACAATAGTGATTGAACTAGCATGAAACTGCTGAAAGACATATTGTACAAGGCTGGGCTTGAGCAGGTGGTCGGTTCCACGAATATGGCGGTAGCCAATATCACGACCGATTCCCGTGAAGCGAAAAAAGACACCCTTTTCGTTGCAATCCGAGGAACCCTTGCTGATGGGCATGACCACATCCAACAAGCAGTAGAAGCAGGCTGCGTGGCAATTGTCTGCGAAGAAATTCCAACGGAACATATTGCCGGAGTTAGCTACATCCAAGTAGGAAATAGTCGAAAAGCCGTTGGCCATATCGCAGCCAACTTCTTTGATGACCCTTCAAAGGATCTGACAGTCATCGGTATTACTGGAACGAATGGCAAAACGACCATTGCCACTACTCTGCATCGACTCTTCACCCAACTGGGTTATAAAGTTGGATTGCTGAGCACTGTAAAGAATTTGATCGGTGACCGAGTACTTGAAGCCACCCACACAACCCCTGACCCGATCTCTTTGAATCGCCTTTTAAGACAAATGGCTGATGAGGGATGCACTCAGGTTTTCATGGAAGTGAGTTCGCACGCTTTACATCAGCATCGCGTAGCTGGATTGAATTTCAAGGGCGCTGCTTTCACCAATATTACCCACGATCATCTAGATTATCACGGGACTTTCAAGGAGTACATCGCGGCCAAGAAGATGTTATTTGACGGCCTCACCAGAGGATCATTTGCCATAATTAATGTAGATGATCGCAATGGCGACATCATGGTTCAGAATACTCGAGCCAGCGTTATTACGTACGGCCTTCTGAGCATGGCAGACCACATGTGCAAGGTTCTAGAAAACAGCTTTACTGGTCTCCTATTAAATATTGACGGCCGAGAAGTCAACACCAAATTAATCGGTGGTTTCAACGCTTACAACATTCTATGTGCATACTCAATCGCAATTGCACTTGGAGAAGACAAGCTTCAGGTTCTAACAATCCTCAGCAACCTTGATCCGGTTGAAGGTCGTTTTGAGTTCACCAGAACTCAGAATGGAATCATTGGAATTGTGGATTACGCCCACACTCCGGACGCACTAAAGAATGTATTGAAGACGATCGGAAACATCCGAACCAACAACGAGACCTTGATCACATTGGTTGGTTGCGGTGGAGACCGAGACACCGCAAAGCGGCCAGAGATGGCACGAATTGCTGGCGAAATGAGTGATAAAGTGATCCTCACTTCTGACAATCCTCGGTCTGAGAATCCGGAAGAAATCATCAAGGAAATGAAGGCTGGACTTGATCCAGTTCTGAACCGAAAAACTGTAGCTATTACTGACCGCGCTGAGGCAATCAGAACTGCCTGCATGCTTGCCAAGCCAGGCGACATCATTCTTGTAGCTGGAAAAGGACACGAGAAATATCAGGAGATAAAAGGGGAGAAATTCCCTTTCGATGATCTCGAAAAGTTGAACACTAACCTCAACCAGATCTGCTGATATGCTATACTACTTTTTCGAATATCTGCAAAACGCACACGACTTCCCAGGAGCTGGTCTATTCCAGTACATCTCCTTCCGAGCGGCAATGAGCGTGATTACCTCACTGATTATTTCAATGGTGATTGGCAAGAAGGTGATCCAATACTTGCAATTGAAGCAAGTCGGTGAAATCGTTCGTGATCTTGATTTGGAAGGTCAAATGCAAAAGACTGGAACGCCAACAATGGGTGGTGTAATCATCCTGGCTTCCATCCTAATTCCAACATTACTTTTTGCGGAAATCTTGAATGTTTATGTAATCCTAATGATCGTAACCACACTGTGGTTAGGAACAATCGGCTTCATTGACGACTACATCAAAGTATTCAAGAAGGACAAAGAAGGCTTAGCTGGAAAATTCAAGATTCTTGGTCAGGTCGGTATTGGAATCATCGTTGGCGCTACACTCTTCTTCAGTGAAGATGTGGTGATTAAAGAGAGACTAGTACGTGGAGGTGAAATGGTTGAAGTGGTGATTGATGGTCAAATCGTCAAAATGCAGCAGCCACCTATTTATGCCGAAGCTGAGCATTCCCTTCTCACGACTATTCCATTTATCAAAAACAATGAATTCGACTATAGCTCACTGCTTTGGTTCTTAGGAGAAACCGCCAAGAGTTGGAGCTGGTTAATCTTCATTCCAATTGTGATTTTCATCGTTACAGCAGTATCCAACGGAGCAAACCTGACGGATGGCCTAGACGGTTTGGCAACAGGCACCTCGGCCATTGCCGGAGTGACATTGGGAATTTTCGCATGGGTTTCTGGTAACATCATTTTCGCTGATTACCTGAATATCATGTACATACCCGGCTCAGGTGAGTTGGTGATTTTCATTGCGGCATTTGTTGGATCATGTGTTGGGTTCCTTTGGTACAACCAGTACCCAGCTCAGGTTTTCATGGGCGATACAGGTAGCCTTGCATTAGGTGGAATTATCGCAGTATTTGCCTTCGCTATCCGTAAGGAATGGTTGATTCCAATTCTCTGTGGAATTTTCTTAGTTGAGAACTTATCCGTGGTGATGCAGGTGACCTATTTCAAGTACACCAAGAAGAGGTTTGGGGAAGGAAAGCGTGTCTTTCTGATGGCTCCGCTTCATCATCATTTTCAGAAGAAAGGAATGCACGAAGCCAAAATCGTTGGACGGTTTTGGATCGTAGCAATAATGCTCGCAGTACTAACCGTGGTAACCCTCAAACTAAGATGAGCGAAGGACGGTTGGTCATACTTGGTGCAGGCGAAAGCGGAACAGGCGCGGCTCTTTTGGGCAAAGCGAAAGGCTGGGATGTATTCGTTAGTGATGCCGGGGCGATCAAACCAAAGTATGTCCAGGATCTTGATTCTGCAGGAATCATCTGGGAACAGGGAACACATTCAAGCGAGCAGATCATGTCTGCTGATCTTGTGGTGAAGAGCCCTGGCATTCCACCAACCGCTCCGATAGTCCAGCAGATCACCGACCTAAAAACCGATGTGATTGATGAGATCGAGTTTGCGCTACGATATACTAAAGCAACGGTAATTGGCATTACCGGAACAAACGGAAAAACTACCACTACCCTACTCAGTCATCACATTCTAAGTCAAGCTGGACTTGATGTTTGTATGGCCGGAAATGTAGGAACCAGCTTAGCTCGTCAACTTACCCTTCGAGATTACGAGTACATCGTTTTGGAGCTCAGCAGTTTCCAATTGGATGGGATGTCAAAGTCCAAGATGGACATCGCCATTCTACTAAACATCACTCCAGATCATCTGGATAGATACGAGAACATGGAGGCGTACACCGCATCCAAATTCCGAATCTCGAACAACCAAACAAGCACCGACCATTTCATCTACTGCACTGATGACCAGCTCATCGCAGAGGAAATCGAAAATCTTAAACCTACCGCAAACCTCCACCCAATCAGCATTGAAAAGGAAGTGGCGAACGGAGCATTTCTATCAGACCAATCCATAAACATCAACATACCTAACCTATCATTTACCATGTCCATTCACGAACTCGCATTGCAAGGCAGACACAACACCTACAACTCCATGGCTGGAGGTGTGCTTGCCAGATTATTGGAGATAAGGAAAGAATCAATCCGCGAGAGCCTGTCGGATTTTACGAATGCTGAACACAGACTTGAATCTGTGGGTAAGGTTCACGGCATTGAATTCATCAACGACTCGAAAGCCACAAACATCAATTCTACCTGGTACGCGCTAGAATCTACCAACGGCCCAGTCGTTTGGATAGTTGGAGGGGTAGACAAAGGCAACGATTACAACATGGTCATGGAAATGGTAAAGGAAAAAGTGAAAGCCATCATCTGCCTTGGTAAAGACAACAGCAAAATCATCAAGGCATTTTCTGGTGTTGTTGATACAATCACCGAGGTTGATTCTGCACAAGATGCAGTAAACACAGCCTACTATTTAGGCAAGCAAGGAGACTCAGTTTTATTGAGCCCGGCATGTGCCAGCTTCGACCTTTTTGAAAGCTACGAGGATCGAGGACAACAATTCAAAGCTGCAGTTAGATCACTGTAAAGCGAGCGAAGAGCGACCAGTGAAAAGCGAATAGAAGAAAATCAGAAATAAGAAATCTGAAGCACGAAAAAAGAACCATTAACCCATTTGTCACCCTGAGCGGAGTCGAAGGGCGAAACCAACTAGAAACTATTAACTCGCAACTATTAACCGAATAACCCATCAAGATGAGCAACAAAACTTGGAAAACGACTACCGGAAAGCCTGAAGTTGAAAGCCGTGAACAACAGTTCAACGACCTACTGGCGCTTAGGCAGGAAATCCTTGAAAGAAGCATATCTGATGTCCCAAGCACCAAGCACCGAATGGAGCATGTTGCCGAGATTGATGGGGTAACCTACATCAACGACTCGCACGCTACCAATGTTGATTTGACATGGTACTCATTGGAAGGCGTGACTGGCCAAGTTGTATGGATTGTGGGTAGCATGGACACAACCAACGATTACAGCATGCTGAAGGAGCTGGTAGACGAAAAGGTAAACACCATCATCTGCCTCGGACGAGAAAATCGAAAGGTGTTCAAGGCGTTTATGGGATCTGTAGATGTGATTGTGGCAGCAAGTACGGCCGAAGAGGCGGTGAGAGCAGCAAAAACGGTTGCAAAGGAAAGTGACACGGTACTTCTCTCGCCAGCGTGTGCCAGCCACGACCTATTTGAAAGCTACAAAGATCGCGGAGACAAATTCATCAAGGCCGTTAAAGATCTGGAGAAGAAAAAATGAAAAATAAAACACAAATAACCCCCTCCCCCTTTTCAGGGGGAGAGTTGAGCAACTCCCTTCCTTTTTTCAAGGAGGGGTGGCCGGAGGCCGGGGTGGTTCCTTCAATTCTCGAATCCAAATGTGGGCTGCATAGAGTTTTTCAACCGATTGGTCAACCACAAATCAACAGACTGTCCGAAGGACGGGGGATTGAAAAAAGAATTACAAAAAAGTGAAAGTAATAGGCCAATATCTTAAAGGAGATCGGGTGATCTGGGCGGTAGTTTTTCTACTGTCTGTCATCTCTGTATTGGCCGTGTACAGCTCAACCGGAACACTTGCATATAAGTACCAAGGCGGCAACACGCTCTACTATTTCACCAAGCATTTACTCATCGTTGCCATGGGTATCGGCATCATGTATGTCGTGCACAACGTCAAGTACACCTACTTCTCCAAAATATCGGTGGCATTAATCGTATTGGCAGCAATACTCCTTCCGCTCACGCTCATATTAGGAACCAGTCGAAACGAAGCAAGTCGATGGTTGACCTTACCAATCATCAATCTGTCGTTCCAAACATCTGACCTTGCTAAG
>JBLFWJ010000098.1:0-12417 GCA_047611425.1 Bacteroidia bacterium
AGAACATTTCCATTGGTATAATGTGCTTAGCCAATAGAGCTTCTGTTCCCCACATTTAGCGCAATCTAGCTCACTCTGTTCTCTCTTTTGCTTAAAATCTATTCGAAAACTGTGCTCATCTGGAGACTTCTCTACAAATTCAAAAATGCTCATCCACTTATTTTTGATGTAAAACAACAAGCAGAGAACGTAACCTAGTTACGAGGTGCATTCACGCGGACTAGCATAAAAACTAATGTCAAAAAGACAAGGTCTCGATAAATCGAGACCTTGTGAATTATTAATTGAATAATCTATCTGAGAACGGAGACCGTTCCGGTCCTGTGAAATTTTTCACCTGAATATTCCTTGCCGTCCCAACGATCACCGTTATCGAATACGGCATCAATCTTCCAGATGTAAACATCCTGAGGAACTAGGTTACCCATAAAGGTTCCATCCCATGGTTCGGCAGGGGAGCCGTTCTCCAATTTAGTCGTCTCAAAAAGTTTGTTGCCCCATTCGTCAAACACCATCATTCGGTAATACCCTAAACCTGTTCCTTTTGGCAGGAACACGCGTACTTCTGGATTCGCATCTCCAGGTATCATGGCGTTAGGTGCGTTTAGATTTCCAAAGAATTCAATGAAAATGTATTGATCAAGTGTATCCACGCATCCATTTTGATCCATTACGCTAAGGCTTACGTATTTGCTTCCATGGAAATCGTAATGGTGAACTGGGTTTTCAATTTCAGAAATATTGTCGTTACCAAAATCCCAAACACTTGAGGTATGGTCAATAGAGTAGTTGTAGAACTGAACTACACCATCAAGGCTGTCTTGACCAACTAACGGTGCATATTCAAATTGTGCGGTAGGGTTTTGAAACCCTGTAATTAGATCGATAAGATTCAAAGTATCTGTGCAACCTCCTTCACCAATTACTGCAAGTTGGATGGAGTAGCTGCCAGGTGTATCGTAGAATGAAAATGGTTCAGAATCAGTTGAGAATTCACCATTACCGAAATCCCAGGAAATGCTTGTTGCGTTTGTACTCAAATCTGTGAATTCAATTGTTAGCGGTACACAACCTTCGGCACCATCAACCGTGAAATCTGCTTCCGGGGTAGGGTGTACTACAAAGAATTGTTCTGAACTATCGGTACAACCGAACTGGCTGGTTACTACAAGCTCGATGGCAAATGCCCCAACGGTATCAAAACTGGCCGTTGCATTGAATGTGGTTTCAGTTGTTCCATTTCCTAGATCCCACAAGAACGAATTGGCACCAGTTGAATTATTGAACAGGTTGATATTAGCGGGAGTAATGCAAGAGGTTAGAGCCGACATTGTGAATTGACTCGTAGGAAGCGCATAAACCGTGGTTGCCACTGTGGTTACACCTTGACAGCCATTATCGGTAGTTACAATCAAACCAACTGCGTAGGTTCCTGTTGTGTCATATACATGCCCAGGATTTTGAACTGTTGAAGAATTGTTGTCTCCGAAATCCCATTCCCACCCAGTTATACTGCCGGTATTTACCGCAGATGAATCCAAAAATATACTGGTTTCATTCAGACAAACATTCTCCACAAATATTTCGGCAATAGGTTGAGGGTAAACTTCAACATCATGCGAAACGGTATCTGTACAACCTCCTGAAGCAGTTATCGCCAAAATCACTGTATACGTGGTGTCTTGAAGGTAAACTAGGCTTGGGTTTGGTTGAGTTGACGTTGACCCATTGCCTAAATTCCAACTCCAGTTTGTAACGGTGCCGTTATTTACTTGAGTCAAATCCACAAAGTTTGTTGTGAGAAATAAACAAGTATCGTTAAACTCGAATTCTGCTATTGGTGCAGGGTTGACAATAGCAAGCCCAACTCCATTTGCTGTACATCCTGAATTGGTTTCAACATTTAAAGTCACAATGAAAGTATCGGCAATCGAATAAATAATGGCTGGGTTTTGAACCGTGCTTGTTTGACTATCCTCAAAAGCCCAAGTCCAAGTGATAATACTGTCCGGAGCAATTACGTTGGACATATCAGTAAACAAAGACGAGTCTCCAAAGCAGACCTCCGTGGCCAATAGTGTTACATCGGGGGCTGGGTTAACCATAATTGTTACGGTATCAACATTATGACATAGACCTAGATAAACATCAACAACATAAGTTGTGGTAGTCTCAGGACTGGCCATTGGTGCTCCAGAATTTGGATCGTTTAATCCGGTAGGAGGGAACCATGAATAAGCGTCTCCTCCAATAGCCAAAAGCTGAATCGTATCATTTTCACAGATTGTTTGATCTGTGCCAGCATCTACAACCAACGGTTCTACAGTTAATGTATCTGATGCTTGGTAAGTGAAAACGCAACCATTATCATCTTCAAGAATTAGAGATGGAATGTAGGTGCCGATTTGCTCATAGGTGTGAACCAAAGAATCACCTAATCCAAGATATCCATCGCCAAAGTCCCACGTGTACTGTGTAGCTCCTGTAGTATTGGCCACATAGGTGATGTCGTAAGGAGGGCAACCAGCAGTGTCGGGAAAGAAAGTAAAGTCACCAGATGGGCCAGCAAGCTGAACTAATTCTGTTACATCTAAGGTGTCAGAACATCCGAAGTCATTCCAAACAGCCAATGAAACATCAAACGTTCCAGATTGATTATAAATATGAGAAGGGTGCTGGAAAGTTGAATTACTTTGATCGCCAAAGTTCCATTCCCACTGTACTATGTTGCCAATTGAAAGATCGTTGATGTTGACCAGAAGAGGAGGGCAGAACGCAAATGTTGGGAATGCATTGAAATTGGCAACTGGATGAAGAATGGCAACGGCACTGTCCAAAACAATGTCGGCAGCACATCCCCGTTCGTTAATTGCAGTTAAGGTAATGTCGAAATAACCTTCGGATTGATAGGTGAACTCGGGCTCAAATTCTATTGAGGTTTGACCATCGCCAAAAGCCCATTCATACTCTACCGAATTACCGGTTGATGTATTCGTTAAGAAAATTGAATCTCCCATACAGCCTTCTGTAAGTGAGAGGGAGAAAGCAGGTTCAGGGTAGGGAATGTATTCAACAAGGTTGTCATATACAATCGTATTAGCACATGTTCCAGAGTCTACAATGGTCAGGGTTACATCATAAATACCTGGGTCTTGATAGATATGCGTTGGATTTTCGTCAGCCGAGGTTTCTCCATCACCAAAGTCCCAAAGCCAAGTTGTTACCGTTCCAGGAGGGTCACTTAAATCTTCGAAAGAAACAGCCAACGAATCACAACCCACGGCATCAAGGACTTGAAAGTCAACAACAGTTCCGGTAACGGTAATTGCATTTGGCATGAAAAGGGTGTCTAGACATCCATTCAAATCAGTAACAATCAACGTCACATCGTACGATCCAATTTCTTGGTAAATATTTGTTGGATTAGCTGTAGAAGAGGTGTTGCCATCACCGAAATCCCAGTAGTAACTAAATGCATCTTGAGTCAAATCTTGAAAGTCGACTGAAAATGGTTTGCAACCGGCAGCATTAAGGATATCAAATTCAGCAATAGGAACGGTTAGGAAAAAGGTATCTGGATTAGCGCTGGTACAATTGGCTGTATCGTTTGTTCCAGTAAGAATTACGATATGTTGTCCAGGGGTGGTAAACGTATGGGTATAGTTCAAGTCAGTGGAGGTGGGCGTTCCATCTCCCATATCCCAGAACCATGAACTTACCGCAGAAGAAGAGTTGAAAAACGTTATGGTAAATGGGTCTTCGCAGTCATAATCCCAGTTGAATTCAACTTCAGGTGGCTTTGAGTAGACGAAATTTTCCTGTACTAAAGTATCTGGACAGCCATTATTCAGGGCGATGAGTGTAACTGAATAATGACCGGAATCGGAGTACATGTATGATGGGTTTTGGTCCGTACTCGTGCCCAGATTATCTCCAAAATCCCAAAACCAATCTGTTGCGCCAGTACTTAGATCGAAGAAGGTGATTTCTGCTCCATTGCAAAATGATGTCGCAGAAACATCAAAGTCTGCAAGTGGAGGAGTAGCCACGAAAATGTAACTAGGACGTACTAATGTATCGGAGCATCCAAGCACGTTTTCCACTATCAACGTTACGTCAAAAATACCAGTGTCTTGATAGGTGTAATTTGGGTTTTGGTCTGTGGAAGAGCTTCCATCTCCAAAATCCCATTCCCAACTAACTATGTTGGTCGCACTGGAACTTAGGTCGGAGAAGTTTACCTCAAGTGGTTGACAAAATCCAAATACATCTGGAAGGAAATCGGCTGTTGTTGCAGTCAAGTTTATCAAGTCATCTTGAACCAATTGTGTTTGACAACCGATATCGTTCTCCACCGTAAGAGAGACATCATAAATTCCCGCACTTGTATAGGTATGCGTTGGATTTTCGAGAGAAGATGTTTGTCCATCGCCAAATTGCCAGTGATAAGTAAGTGCGCCACTTCCTGTACTGGTGTTTGTAAAGGATACATCAAATGGTAGCTGACAAGATTCAGTGCCATCAGGGGTAAAGGCCACAACTGGCGATTCTGCAACGGTAATCAGATTACTATAAACCACAATATCGTTGCAACTTCCTTGGTAAAAGGCCGTCAGTGAAACGGAGTAGGTTCCAGCTGAGGTATACTCGTGCGTTGGGTTTTGCGAGGTACTCGCAGTTCCATCACCAAAATTCCATTGCCAAAAGATTGGAGCTGGAATGGAATTATCTTGGAATATTATTTCCTCTCCCAAACAAATACCTGTTGCACTTGGGGTGAAATCAACATCAACGTTATCCAGTATTTCTACATGGTCAACCATTGCTACAGAATCAGTACAGCCTAATTGATCCGTTGCTACCAGACTTATTGTATAAAGTCCTGCTGTATTGTATGTGTTATTAGGGGATCCATTGGTTGCAGATTGGCCATCGCCAAATAGCCATGAGTATGTCAAGTTTCCGGTACCTCCAAAAGAGGAATTGGCAAAGTTTACGTTTACAGGAGGATTACATGATAATGTAGGGTCGGCACTGAAAAAAGCAGTGGGAGCATTATCATTTGCCTCAATCAAGTCATCAAAAGTGGCATTACCTGTACATCCATTTTCATCATTTAAAAGGAGTGTTACATCAAAAGTGCCTCCTAGACCGTATGTGTGTTCTGGATTCTGAAATGTACTTGTTCCTCCATCACCAAAATCCCAACTCCATGTTGAAATCGGAGAAGATCCTGGAATTGAATTGTCCGTGAAGACTATGTCCATTGGATAGCACCCCAATGTTTGAGATGGAGAAACTACAGGAGTAGGAGGTGTGAATACTTCTATAAAGGATGTTTTCGATTCGGTATCCGATTCAGTCCCATTGGTTACCGTTAGTGTTATAGTGTATAGCCCCGGATCAAAATAACTGGCTGCAGGATTTTCCCCTGTGGATGTATTTCCGTTTCCAAGATCCCAGTTATAAGAAAGTGTACCTGTACCGGAACTTAGGTTCTGAAAGCTGACCACAAGTGGACTGCAACCAGAAGTAATGTTTGCTGAAAAGTCAGCCGTAACCTGCGCAAACAACGAAATGGGCCCTAGGCCCATAATGGTCAATATCAATAAGCGCAGACTGTAGATCACATGTCTGATCATCCGTACAATTTTGGTTTTGCCATACTTACGTATATATATCGATTTGGTTCTCAATTCCTTGACCTTTTTAAGACATAGAGTAATGTACTTTTGCCCGATGCTCCAATTAAGAGACAAAAGAGCCAAAAAGTGGTTGTCGGTAATTCGACCGATGATGCTGATTCTTCTACCGATCGGCCAATGTATGGCACAAGAAACTCTCTTAAATGTTGACATGGTGGGTTTGCTTAGAAGGAAGGTTCAAGTTAAAATGCGGGATTACTCATTTTCAGAGTATAAAAAGGATCACGTCACTTACATTTTGGACCCAAATGTTTCCCAACGCATTAACTACTCATCCGATACTTGCAGTGCCATAGAGTATTTGGTTACTTCAGTTTATACTAGCGACTTTGAAAAAAGATTGAGCCAGTTTGTGGATTCACTTGGAATAGATTTTCAAAAGCAATCTGTTAGGAATAGGACTCAATTTTCTATCACTAAAAGGGTTCTGCCAACGGCTTTTGTGCAGAAAAAAAAGAAGCGCGGAAACAAGAAGAAAAGACTGCAAATACCTGCAATTGCTACAGGGACATCAAAAGAAAGAATGGCTGCTGACGAGCGATATTTCAAGATGCAAAAACGATCTGAAGCCGATGATAACAGTCATGTTAAAATTCTGGGTTGGAACAAGAACAAAAGCCGATAATTGGCTTGATCAAATATATTTTAGTTTTCGATAAAGCTGCATGAAGAATAAAGGATCAGCTCTCATTCTGTGCGCCATTCTGTTTGGAATTGCGGCATTGCTTTGCCCAATGCTCAGGTCGATTGCTGGTTTTGGTATTGATAGCTCTACCATAGCACTGCAGATTTACTATTGGACAGCTTCTACATTCTTCTTTCTCCTCGGACTTCTTTCCATTCCTCGGCTTCCAAAATTGGTTGGAAGCATACTGAAAACATTAATGTTAGTAGTGTTGCTTTCTAGTAGCATTGAATTCGCAAGTGCCGTAGCTTATAAAGTTCTCTTTGGACAATGGAGCCATAGCCAATACATGAATCTTAATCGATACATGTTTCAATCACACCCTTATCTAGTTGGCTCACTTATTAAAGGTGCAAATCATCAGCGAGAGGAACTTTTGTATGCCCATAATTCGCTGGGCTATAGAGGTGCAGAATTTACTAAAGCCAAACCAGTAGGCAAAATAAGAATCGCCACCATTGGTGGTTCCACTACCTATGGTGTTGGGGTGAATAACGAAGGAACTTGGCCTTATCAATTAGGCGGGTATTTGGGCCAAGATTATCAAGTAATCAATATGGGGGTGCCAGGGTATACCAGTGCGGAAAACCTGATCCAGACTGCGTTACAACTTTCAGATTACGAACCAGATTTGGCCATTTATTTTATTGGGTTAAATGATCTTCGTAACATTAATGTGAAAGATCTTGAACCTGATTACAGCGATTATCATGCACCTGCTTTATATGGAGCATTGGGCCTTTGCAGTAATGAGAATGTGCCAGCTTTGGCATCAATAAAAATGGCCTTAATTATGGGGCAACGCGCAGGGTTAATCGAAGGATGCCCAAACCAAAGCATCCAAGCAATTTCGATAGAGCATCAAGGAGTTGATGCTCGCGCATTGTCGTTGTACGAGCGAAATTTGAAGAACATAAAGGCCCTTTGTAATCAACAAGGAGTTAAAGTCTTGTTTGTCCCTCAGATTTTAATGGAGGATGTACTTAAGACTGGAAATTATAATTGGTGGATTCCGTATGTACCAACATCAGAAATGGATGACATGATGGTGGCTTATAATGAAGTATTGAAGAATATTGCTGACAGTACAGAATCGGATTTTGCCGCTGAAGTATTGAATCATCCTTGGAAGAAAAGTGACTTTGTGGATATGTCTCACTTTACCAGCCGTGCAAATGGAATTTTAGCTGAAATTCTAGCAGGGAATATTCGTCAAGAATTCGAAAGCGATTCAGTAAGCCAAATCAATTAGAAGATTCTGAGAGTTAGTTTGAAGCTGCTCGACCACTCCGTTTTACCCAAACCATAAACATCAGAAAGATGAATAGCATGGCTATGGCATCGAAAATCTCATGATGCTTGAAGTTTTCGGGTGTTGGGCTTAAAATGATAGCCAAGCATAGCGCGACAATTCTAATGATGTTGATTACGTGAATTCCTACTAAACCCATTGGGATAAACCAAAGTCGATCCTTCCATTTTCCCGGAAACCCGACAATAAGTGCGAAAAACACAAACATCGTGTTGATTCCTAAGCAGAAGTTTTTAATGTAGACATTCATGTAAACGTCTTCCATGTCGATGTATCGCATGGCTTCGAAAAGGGGGTCGTCCACAACACCTCGAATCTGCTCTGGTTCACTAATTATCCAAGAATTATAGCCAATCGCATTTAGGATAAAAACACTCGTTTCACCTAGAGTTAGCAGTGTGTAGTGAACTAGATATCCATACAATGTGCAGATTACCGGTAAGGTCCAAATTCGCGGTAGGAGCCACCAATAATAAACCAGGCATAAGCCTCCAGTAACTCCTAAAAATTGAATTATTGGCAAATATTTTTTCAGTGTTGGATTCATTTCTTAGCTCTCTCTAAGGCAACTTCAGTAAACGGTCTATTTTCAATATGGGCCGATAGCCAACTAATTAAATCCACGTATTCAAATGCTGATTTTTCATATAAATCTTTTTCTAACTCTTCAAGTTTAGTTCTGAAGTCAATCATGAACCCTGAAAGGTCGGCAAGATTATTCTGTTTTAACAATTTTCTGAAAAAGGAAATAAGGGCTTTCTCGAAAGCATATATTTTCTCAAGTTTTACCAGAAACCTGTAGGTACTTCTAACCGATGATTCCACATAATCGAAGTTGCCCAATTCATAATGGCACATCAAATTTAAGATCATGGCATAGCAAGCAATATCCTCTCGTTGCTCTCTAAGCGAGTTATTTATGATGAGATTAAGTTTTTTAATCGCGTATTTATATTCGCCAATAGCAAACGAAGCGTACGTTGAAAGATATACCACTTCAGAATACAAAACCGAAAATGGGTAGATGAATATTTGTTCTTCTGAACGATTCTGAACGCTCTCTCCAAGGTCTCGCATTTTCGCGTACTCACCGTGCAATCTGAATTGCCACATTCGAGTATTTGACTCATAAATCCACATATCTCGCTCGAGATCAGAGGTTAGGAAATGCCCCCATTTCTTAGATATATCTTTAAAATGTTCGAGTGCCTTTTCGAATCCTAAAGTGTCTTGAAGTTTCACCAATGAAAGCACTCGATTAAAGCAACTACTGACATACACAGCGGGATTACGTTCAATGTGCTTCGGATTTTCTTCGATTAACTTAACGAAGCAGTCTGTGTGATAATGAAAGTTATTGTAGTCTTTTATCGCATCAAAGTACATGCTATGTATGTTGTGAAAGTAGTACCATGAGCTAAAACTGTTGAGCTTGGATTCGTCCCGTAGAATCGGGTTTCGCATTACGGTCTGGTATTCTTTGAACTGACTTCTGTTTCTAACTGTTCCTATTTTGAGGTATACCGACAGCAATTGAAATGTCAGGTTGGAGATTTCGGCAAAAACTCTCGCCTTGTCTATCATTTTCATTTCCTTTTCATGCAGATCCTGGCGGAGTTTTCCAATCAATCTCTGGTCGGCCGTTTTGTCAAGCAAATTCTTCTTCCATCGGGCTAATTCGGGAAATCGATGAAATGCCTCGTGCTCATCAATCATTTGCTCAACCTTTCTAATCTCCTTTTCAACCATTGCATTTAAACCCTTGTTAAAAAGAATCTCAATGTTCATCATACGCTCATTTAACTCAACGTTAACCGATCCTTTAGAATTATAGGCCCTCAAACTTTTGAGGATCATCGTATTCAGGTAATTCTTGGCAACAGATAATTGCTTAAATATTCCTTTATTTTGGAAATTTGCAACAATGGCTGGTTCATTATAAATTTTTTGGTTGTCAATTAAATCAAAGAGTTCCACGTACTTATTTGGTCTAGCTAGACCCTTGTCAGCGTACATTTTTTTGAAATATCCCTTCTCCGTTCTACTCATAGATTGGATTAGGTTGAAGAGATGTTCTCGGTTACTCATGCAGCAAAATGAAGAATTCGGATTATAAGAAATTACGAATGCTATATTAATGAATGTCGCTGAGTGATTGTCTTTAATAAGCTAGATTATCGTAAATGAACTATAACCTAAGGATGGAGTACAGAATGCAGAATGGTGCCTTATTTTTTGCAATAAAAAAGCCCAGCAGTTGCTGGGCTTTTGGAGTAGCGAGAGGGAGATTTGAACTCCCGTCCGCCTTAGGCGGATAAGAATCCTAATTCGATTGATGAAGGTATAATTGACGTTCGAATCCAACTTCTTCCTTGTCCTCCTTTCAACTGCTTTTCACGATTATACGCGCATTTCTTGGTTTCGAAGAATTCGATATGAATCATTTTCCAAGGTCGGTAACGAGTAGTGAATCCTTTGGTGGCGAAGAAATTATGGGATCTGAATCGGTCTACAGAACTTGAACTGTATCCGATGTAAAGCTTATCATGCTTTTCAGAATACAAGACATACGCCACATGTTCTTCCATAATTTCAAGATACAAAAAAGCCCAGCAGTTGCTGGGCTTTTGGAGTAGCGAGAGGGAGATTTGAACTCCCGACCTCAGGGTTATGAATCCTGCGCTCTAACCAACTGAGCTACCTCGCCATTTTTGAGGCCGCAAATATAATATTTCGGCCTGCTGATAAAACAGTAATCCAATGATTTTGAAATTAGTCTGTTGGCCTTAATTTATTCCAGGTGATATTAGCCACAACGCCAAGCAACACAAGAAGGATTCCTACCAAGCTGATAACGCCATAAGTCTCATCAAAAATGAGGTAGCTATAAATCAAAGCGTAAATCGATCCAAGGTATTTTAAACTCGCTACGATACTCGCTTTTTCGGCCTGTAGGGCTTTAGTCATGTAGACTTGGCCAATTTGAGTAAAAATTCCAAGCAGGAGAATTATTCCGAAATCACTCCAACTCGGGTTGGTCCAATTGAAAATGGAAAGCACAGCCATTACAGGAGTAGCAACTAAAGGAAAGTAGAAAACCACTACCACTGGGTGATCCGTATCTTTCAGTTTTCGAATGCAATTGTATGCCGCTCCGGCAAATAGGGAACTGAGTAAACCAATTCCCAAATAAGTAAGTGAAACCCTTTCGTCATATCCCTTTATTAAGGCTACACCCACAAAAGCGATTAGAAAAAACAACCATTGAACCTTACGCATTCGTTCGCCTAAAAAGAAAATGGCGATAATTACGGTGAAAATTGGCGACAAATATTGAATGATAACTGCTGTAGCAAGCGGTAGTACTTTCAGAGTATAAAAAAACATAGTCAAGGCCATCATTCCGAATAGTCCTCGTAGGAAAAGGATTTTTCTATTGTTTCCTAATGGCGCTATGCCGTTCATTTTCAAGTAAGTAAGGCTGAAAATAATTGTAAGCAATGATCGGAAAAAGACTAATTCAAATGTGGGAATATGTTGCAAGTACTTGACACAAACCTGCATGAACGAGAATGCGAAAGTGGAAATCAACATGTATAGGACGCCTCGATTCATGGTCGGCAAAGTTTCTATTTTTACGGTGGGCTATGATACTGGATTGATCTATTTAGACACATCCTATAGGGAAAACACGTTTTGAGCAGGATAACTTTGCCCCGAATGATCCGTACCAACGGGATCTTAGAAATGATGCGATCGATTTCGGTCTTCTTCCTTGTTCTAATCAATTTTGCCGCTTTCGGTCAAGACCTCGAACTTCAACTGATGAAAACCTTTGTTGGACACGACCATGGTGTAAACCGGGTTGTCTTCTCTCCAGATGGTAAATTATTTGCCAGTGGAGATACACGTGGAGGCATTCGAATTTGGAATCTTGAATCAGAATCTGTGCAATATGCTTGGAATGAGCATTATGGTGCAATTCTGGACTTGCAGTTTTCTTCGGATGGAAATCGACTCGTAAGCTCTGGGGCAGATGGAAGACTTTTGGTTTGGGATGTAACCTCTGGCAGCCTAGTTAGAAGGATACAAAGTCCTGTGGATACAGCAAGTGGAGTCAATAACGTTCGGTTTGGAAAATTTGGAGCGGATGGAAATACTGTTTATTTCGGTGGTACAAACAAGTATGTGTGTTCGAAGAATGTGAATGACGATAAAAACGGAAAAGTCATACATTTTGAAAAAGATGAGGTTAAGTGTGGAGTTGTTTCTCCAGATGGATTAACACTGACGGTTGGAGTAGATAAGATGCTAGTAAGCATTGATCTCACGACAAATAAAGTCTCCAACGAATTCAATACAGGCGATTGTGTGATTAATTCGGTTCGTTATTCTAATGATGGCGAGAAGTTGTTGTGCTGGTGCGCCAATTCTAGAGTTGATGTACGGGATCCAAAATCCCTGATGCTAAAATCTTCGTTTCGTTCTGGAACCGGAACTAGAAGGTTTAGTAACCTGTTTTTCAGCAGTGACGAACGGTACGTAATAACCGGAGATCATGCTTCTCGATTCAACATTTGGGATTTGAAAACGCGCCAGTTAATCCTGGATCAGAATACTGAGCAAGGAACGGTAATGGCGTTTGATATGAAGTATGGACCGGACATGCTTTTATCTGCTAGTTTGGACAAATCCATCAAATTGTGGAAAATTGG
>JBLFWJ010000099.1:0-12388 GCA_047611425.1 Bacteroidia bacterium
TCGTGTTGAGCGTTTAAAAGATTTTAGAAGAGACATTAAAGATGCCCTCATGCCTCAATGGATTATGGATGATTTGCAAGCCATGCATGATGGTTTTCCAGTAGGTACTGCTGTTAGATGCCGCTCGAGTACTAATAATGAAGATTTACCAGGATTTAGTGGTGCGGGTTTATATACCTCGAAAACCCAACATTTAGATGAAGGTCATATCTCTAAATCCATTAAGCAGGTTTATGCTAGCATGTGGAATTTTAGAGCATATGAGGAAAGAGATTTTTATCGCGTAGATCACTTTATAGCAGCTATGGGGATTCTATGTCACCCCAATTTCGAGGAGGAACAATCGAATGGCGTAGGCATTAGCATTGATCCTATCTACGAAACAGAGGAAACATTTTATCTAAATACCCAAGTAGGAGAATCGCTGATTACAAACCCGGATCCGAACTCGGTGCCGGAGGAGATTTTATTGTATGAAAATCCTTTACAAGCAGGCGGTTACCTCGTATTAAGGTTGTCCAATTTGGTGGAGCCAGGTGAGCTAGTAATGGATCAAGTGTATCTGGACCAAATGAGAGACTACCTAACTGTTATTCATGATGAGTTTGCCATCCTCTATGATGTTGTAGGAGCAGAAGGTTTTGGAATGGATATCGAGTATAAGGTAACAGCTGAAGATCAATTGGTAATTAAACAAGCAAGACCATGGGTATCATTCTGGGCAAATGTTAATGCCAATAATGATTTAGATTTTGCGGAAATTGTAAACCCTCAATCATCCTCAACATTAGGAAGCAATGAACTTGTAACAGCAAGAATAGCCAATACAGGATTGAACGACATGAGTGATTTTGATATCGCTTTAATAGTAGATGGTCAATTGATGGAAACATTAAATATCACTAGCACTATTCAACCTTTTAGTGATGCTGAATTTCAATTTTCAGTACCTCAAGATTTTTCGGCAATTGGTGATTATAGCATAACAGGAATCGTTAGTGATGCTAACGATGATTACATCAACAATGACACGTTACACATGACCTTAAGTAAGGTTCGTGCATTGGACGGAGAGCTTTCAATTGGAGGTCTAGCGGTTGTATGTAATGACGAGGTTGAGGTGAGCGCCCTCATTACGAACCTAGGCGAGACTACCATCACCGATGTGGAAATTCAAGTAGTAGTTAATGGTATGGTAGTAGACGTTATTGACGCAACAGTGGATATACCATTCTTGGAGGAAGAGACTGTTGCAATAACCGTTAACAACAACCTTCAACAAATCACCAATAACATTTCGTTAATCTTATTAAGTGTAAACAACCAAGCAGACGGAGACCTTACCAATAATTCGGCTTCTACAACTACTACACTTGATTCAGATTATGACATTGTCACACTGGTTATCAACGCAGATCAATATCCCAATGAAACATCTTGGGAACTATATGACGAAGTGGCAAATCAGGTTATAGCCAGTGGAGGTGTAAATGGTGCAGGTGAAGTGTTCACTGAAGAAATCTGTCTGAGTTACAGCTCTTGCTACACGTTAAGTGTTTACGATTCTTATGGAGACGGCATTTGCTGTGGCTTTGGCGAAGGTGACTTTGAGCTTTTAAATGCCTTTGGCAATTCCATTGTGTACAACAATGGTGACTTTGGTCATGAAGCGCATGAACTGTTTTGTCCTGATGGAACGGGATGTGGAATTACAGCGGATGTAAACGTATCAAGCACAAGCTCTGTGTCTGCCAGCGATGGCACAATCACAATCAGCCCCAGTTCTGGTTTGAGTCCATTTCTATACAGTATTGACGGTGGATCAACATTCGTTGCCACTAATTCGTTCAACGATTTAGCAGCTGGAAATTATGACGTGATTATACTAGGAACTACTGGAATGTGTTCATACGAGGAGACCGTTACTATTGAAGCCTGCGCATTTCTAGCAGTGGATATCGCATTTACCGATGCATCTACAGTTGTAACTGCCGATGGTTCAATTGAGATTACTCCTACTTCAGGAGTCCCACCATATCAGTATAGTATTGATGGAGGACAAAACTTTGTAACCACCAATTTATTCCCCAACCTGGCTGTAGGTCCATATAACGTGATTGTACAAGACGCATCCGGAATTTGCCCGTTTGAGGTAGGTGTGCCTATTGAAGCATCTGGAAATGTTGGCATTGAAGAAGAAGAAGATGACGTCTTGTCTAATGGAATCAAAATCTATCCAAACCCAACCAACAATCAGTTCAACGTAGAAATCGAATCGTTTTCTTCTGAAACCGTAACTATTGAAGTGTACGATCAGTTGGGCAGAACAATTGAAACAGGCTCAATAGCCAAAGATGTTAGTAGGAAAACTACGATATCTCTAGATGGTTTTGGTTCTGGAGCTTATTTCGTCAAGTGCTACACCAGCACATCTGAAAAATATTTTAAACTGGTTAAGATGTAAGCGAACCTCTTCTTCGAGGGGAATAAAGTTGGAGTTACAATTGGCTGGGATACATTTATTCCAGCCAATTGTGCTTTAGAGAAAGCCATAATTCATAGCTGCATTACCTTAAGTCACATTTGAAACCGCTTAGCGAACAACAAAAAGTGTAGTATTTATTACTCCTTTGCCATCATTTGGAACCTGGGACAGAAGCAGCTTTTCTTCGGTTGTTTTAAGACTAAAAGGTGGGGCCAATAAGTTTATGCCGCTTTGTTTTTTCAGTCTTGTTCCCTGTCCGGAAATAATCTCCTTATTGGCGGTGAATGCTCCATTGGGCACGTGCTCCGTTAAGATTACATAATTGTAATTGCTCAACTTACGTAAGATACTTTGCACCTCTGCATTTGACAAATGTTGAAGCACCTGTCTTAGGATAACGCAATCTCCATTTGGCAAATCATCTACAGCAATATCGAGACATGAAAACTCAAGGTTTTCTTCTTTAAACCTTACTCTATTTCGATCTATTAGGTCACTTACGATATCTATAGCAACATACTTTTTGGCGTGCCTTACAAGGTTAATTCCAACGTTAAAATCTCCACACCCTAAATCGCAAACGGTAAGTGGATTTTTAAAGGATGCTAAAAATGTGGTTACTGCGTTTACGTAAGGTTGCACGATTTCAGGTTGATGTGAGCCGGTACCAGAATAAAAATCAGACTGATCACCACCCCAAAGTTTCATTTGATAGACCTGCTCCATCGCCTCTTTTGTGGGCCATGCCTTCTTTATCCGTGTGGACCTATCTTCCTTCATCTTCATAAATAACCTAACTGACGGCTGCGCAAACTTAAACGCTTCATTTCATCGCTGTAAACCTTCACACGAACTATAAAAATGTTTTTATGGTATAGAGCTAAATACTTCGATGATTTAAGCAATGCTAAAGAGTTTGGTTTTTTCTGGACTTTGGACCACCTTAAAAACAATGAGAGCTTAACAATTAGAGATTGCGATTGCTTTGATAGACTAGTGCGTTGGTTTAACTCTACGTCAGATTCGTTTTAAGCATGAATTGTACTTGCAAACAGGTTTACTTGAGTTTCCTGATTCGGCAACCGATCACCTATTTTTAATTGCTTAAAATGTTCTTAGCCATAGAAATTTGGTTTCACACCTAAAATCAAAAGTTTTGGAAATAAAAATTCGGCCAATAGCCACAGTTAAAAATTCGAGGACAAACCCAATAGATGACAACTGGGCAACAGTCATTTCTGAAATTGAACTATCGGAGCACATTCCGACAGAAGCATTGAATGGAATCTTAGAATTCTCACATGCAGAAGTCATATACTACTTTGATAAAGCAAAAAACGAAGACATCGTTTTTTCCGGAAGGCCTCGAGGTAATTCAAACTACCCATTAGTGGGCATTTTCGGCCAACGAAAAAAGGACCGACCCAATAAAATTGGCATAGCAACGGTTGAGGTGTTGGGGCGCAACGGACGGACCTTAACTGTTAAATACCTTGACGCTATTAATGGAACTCCGATTTTAGATATTAAACCTGTGTTCAAAGAATTTCAACCTAAGACAGAGATCAAGGAACCAATTTGGGTAGCCGATCTAATGAAAGGTTATTGGAAATAATTCATTCCGTGTAAAACCCTGTTCAAGTCCATCTATAGGTTGGATCTAAATCCTTGAGCCAAGCTTTGCTTCAGTCAAGTGTAATTCTAATCTCCATTTTCCTTTTGGAAAACACTACGTTTATTTAACTTCGAATTCTAATTACTAACGATTAAAAGCAACTATCATGGGAAAAGGTCAAGACGCAAAGAAGAGTACCAAAAAGGAACCAGCAAAATCTGCGAAGGAAAAAAAAGCAGAAAAAAGACTGAAGAAAGCAAAGTAGGTTATGGTCTATTTTAAGAGTCATCCATCATTTTAGTGGTCGCTTGACATTTAAACAGGTCGTATTTGCGATGGCGTTTCAGACTGATCCTCAACTCTTGGTTCGATGTTCATCCTTTCATTATTCTACATAAATCACATTTATTATGTCTAAAGTAATTGCCTTTGGAGCTAGCAACAGTAGCACGTCCATCAACAAACAACTAGCTGCTTGGGCCGCTAATCAGCTAGATAGTGATATCGAAATTCTAGATCTCAATGATTTCGAAATGCCGATTTACAGCCAAGACCGTGAGAAAGCAGACGGGATTCATGAGAAAGCGATGGTGTTCAAAACAAGCTACGTACTGCCGATGGTGTGATCATTTCTTTTGCCGAGCACAACGGAAGCTTCAGTACTGCTTTCAAGAATGTGTTTGACTGGGCATCGAGAGTTGAAAAATCAATGTGGTTGGATAAGCCGATGCTTTTGATGGCCACTTCACCTGGTGCAAGAGGCGGTGCTACTGTTTTGGCGGCCGCCTCTAACGGCTTTCCGCACCAAGCTGGGAAAGTGGTTGGGCAATTCTCTTTGCCATCTTTCTACGATAATTTCTCGTCAGATGCTGGGATTAAAGATGCGGAACTTGCGAATACATTCGCAGATCAACTGAACAATTTCAGAAGCGCGCTCTAACTAGATTAGAGAATGAAGATGAATGCGAAAATGAACATCACAACCATGATGATTCCGGTAAAAACCATGTCATTCATGATGTAAGGCTTGTAGGTTTTCCAGAATTTCTTCCAGTTCATTTCAGCTTTGGATTGTTGTGATGACGATCGTGATCACGCTCAGATTTCTTCTCTAAGTTTTTCTTGAGTGCAGATTCAAGGTCAACCCCTGTTTGATTGGCCAAACACATTAGTACAAAAAGCACATCGGCCATTTCATCGCCAAGGTCTTTGTTCTTATCGGATTCCTTTTCAGATTGCTCGCCATATCTGCGGCCAATAATGCGGGCCACCTCCCCTACTTCCTCCGTCAACATGGCCATATTAGTTAGCTCGTTAAAATATCGAACACCATGTTCCTTGATCCAACCATCAACAAGGTTTTGCGCTTCCTTTATCTGCATTTGGTAAAAATAGCTTACTCATTACATTCGCGCCATGGATGATAAGAACGAGCATTACTTTGAAGTAAACCGAACACATTGGAACGAGCGCACCAAGGTGCATGTAGACTCTGAGTTTTACGACAATGCTTCGTTTAAAGAAGGAAGGAATTCAATCAATGCAATTGAGTTGCCATACGTTCAAGACATCACAGGTAAGCGGGTGTTGCATTTGCAATGTCACTTTGGGCAAGATTCGATCTCACTAAAAAGAATGGGCGCGGCTTCCGTTACTGGGGTAGATTTCTCAGAAGAAGCAATTCAAGAAGCCAAGAAACTTGCGACTGAAACTAATACTGAAGTTGATTTCATCCTTGGTAATGTGTTGGAGATTGATCAATTCTTGAAAGATGAATACGACCTCATCTTTTGCTCTTACGGAGTAACTGGCTGGTTGCCTCAGTTGGATGGATGGGCTAAAAACATAGGCAGATTTCTTGCAGCAGGGGGACGGTTCGTTTATGCCGAGTTTCACCCTGCAATGTGGATGTTTGATGATAAGGTTGAAAAAATAAGCTTCCCCTATTTGCACGGAGATGTAATCTCCGAAGAAGAGGAAGGAACGTATACAGATGGTGGCGAAAACTTGCGCTACACCATGTTTGGGTGGAATTACGGAATCTCTGAAGTGATCACACCACTATTAAATAATGGCCTTCAATTGAAAACGTTTAAAGAATTTGACCATTCGCCATACGAGTGTTGGCCAAACATGGTAAAGACTGAATACGGGCTACAAATCAAAGGCATGGAAGGACTGCTTCCAATGGTCTACTTGATTGAGATGGAGAAGGCGGTTTAAAGCCAAATCTCAATAAACCTTTTCTCCTACCTCCAAAAATTTACTCCATTGTTTGTTGTAGGTGTGCACTTTCTCGGTGATGTTGGTTTTTGAGTCTACCACTACTCCACCGTTGTTTTTCCATTCAAATATTCCACCGTACAAATTGAAGACGTTGGTGAATCCTTCGTCTTGTAATTTCTCTCCGATGCGCTCACTTCGATAACCAATTGAGCAATAAACAACTACTGGATAATCCTTAGAATTCAATTTTAGTTCTTCCGCTTTAAAAGAACCGTACGATGCTAATTGAGCATCGGCCAAGTGGCTTACTGTGAATTCTTCAACCTCTCTGCAATCCAACAGAACTAGAGTAGAGTCCACTGCAATCAATGAATCCAGCTCAACTTTTGAAATTACCGGAACCGTATTTCGGTACAGCAATTTCACTTCCTCGTCTAAGGTTCGGTTCTGGCCACAAGAAACCAGCGGAATCAGTAATAATAGAAGTAGTTTCTTCATAATTTGTTGGACAATTCAAAGCTAGGAATGTTCATTCGACAGATTATCATCAACATTTAAAATTGAACGTTTCCGATCAATTACTTTCGCGCCAAATAATTGACGCATGGATAGTAAGGTTCTAGAATTAGCTCAGCAGTGGACAGGTGAATCATTTGATGCGGAAACCCGAAGTAAGGTTCAGCATTTAATGGACAACGATCCAAAGGAATTGGATGAGTCGTTTTACAAGAGTCTAGAATTTGGAACAGGAGGCTTGAGAGGCATCATGGGGGTTGGCACCAACCGTATCAACATATATACCGTTGGAATGGCCACGCAAGGATTAGCCAATTACTTGAAGGCTTCATTTGAAGGCCACATTAGCATTGCCATTGCACACGATTCACGAAACAACAGCGCATTATTTGCCAGAAAGACTGCAGAGATATTCTCTGCTAATGGAATTAAGGCATACCTCTTTAGTTCACTACGACCTACGCCTGAACTTTCATTTGCTATCCGCGAATTAGGATGCAAAAGTGGTGTAGTCGTAACCGCATCTCACAACCCGAAAGAATACAACGGGTACAAGGTTTACTGGGATGATGGCGGTCAACTTGTTCCTCCACATGACGGAAATGTGATCAATGAAGTGAGCAAGATTACTGGCCCAGATTTGATAAAATGGACAGCTGATGAGTCATTAATTGAGATGATTGATGAGGAGATTGACGAGAAATACTTGGCTGCCGTAGACTCACTTTGCCTGAGTCCAGATGCAGTTAAGGCAAAACACGACCTAGGAATCGTTTTCACTTCCATTCATGGAACGGGAGTTACCATGGTGCCAAAAAGCTTGGCCCGACTTGGGTTCACAAACGTTTATACGGTTAAGGAGCAGGATGCACCAGATGGAAATTTCCCAACTGTAGTTTCTCCAAATCCGGAGGAAGCTGCTGCTTTGGACATGGCCTTAACTCTTGCCAATGATGTAAATGCTGACCTCGTTATGGGTTGTGATCCAGACAGCGATAGAGTTGGTATTGCGGTTAGGGATAACGAAGGAAAGATGATCCTTTTGAATGGTAATCAGACGGGAGCACTCTTGGTAAATTACCTCGTTACTCGCTGGAGAGAACTGGGCAAGCTGGATGGAAATCAATTCGTGTGTAAGACGATTGTCACATCAGATCTTCTCACCAAAATATCCACGGCTAGTGAGATTCCGGTTTTCAATGTATTGACAGGATTCAAGTACATCGCTCAGTTGATCAAAGAATATGAAGGCAAAATGCAGTTCATTGGTGGTGGTGAAGAAAGTTACGGCTACCTAGCTGGAGACCTCGTTCGAGATAAGGATGCAATCCTCTCGTGCACGCTTATTGCAGAAATGTGCGCGTGGGCTGCAAACGATGGAAAGTCCCTTTACAACCTGCTTCTAGACATCTACGTTGAGCACGGTTTATTTGTTGAAGATCTGGTAAGCATCACCAAAAAAGGCAAAGAAGGGGCCTCTGAGATTGCTCAAATGATGGAAGATCTGAGGAACAACCCTCCATCTTCGCTTGGTGGTTCGGCAGTCGCAACAGCGCTGGACTACAAGCTTCAGACAAAGAAGAGTTTGGCTAATGGTGAAGTGAATGAAACCGGACTACCTTCTTCAAATGTGCTTCAATTCATTACAGAAGATGGTTCTGTAATAACAGCAAGACCTTCTGGTACTGAGCCAAAGATCAAGTTCTACTTCAGTGTGAATGGACCAATGAACTCAAAAGAGGAATACACCGCAGCGCATTCCTCTTTAAAAGCTAAGATCGAAGCGATCAAAGCCGATTTGGGAATCTGATTAACAAATCATCCAACTTTTGGAATTAAGATGCCGTTTCAAGAACGGCATGACATCGCAAGTTAAAGCGTTGAACTGTGTTAAAAGCACCGTTGTCACCCCTTTCTTGAAACGGGGTCTCTAGCGTCAATGGTTCAAACCATACCAATTGGCTTAACGACTAAGAAATAACCAATACAAGGTCGTCAGCCTCGACAAGAGTGCTTTCGTTCAATTCAATATTGGAAATTTTACCGTCCTGCATGGCAGTTACGGTCGTTTCCATCTTCATTGCTTCAATTATAAAGAGCGGTTGATTCTTCTTCACTTTCTCGCCCACCGCAACGAATATTTTGGATAGCATTCCTTGCAATGGAGCTCCAATTTGAGCCTCATCATTTTTATCTGCTTTCGTGTTTTCATGTCGAGTCACATTCAGGCTCTTATCAAGAACTTCAATGTTTCTGGTCTGACCATTAATTCTGAAGAACATGGTTCTCATTCCATCTTCCGCAGGCCCAATACTCAGCAATTCAATGATAATATTCTTGCCCTCGCCAATCTCTACGATGGTCTCTTCCCTCAATTTCAATCCGTAGAAGAAATTCTTTGTTGGGATCTTTGAAACCTCACCATACTCCAACGAGTGTTTGTGATAGTCCTCAAAAACCTTAGGATACATTAACCATGACATGTAATCGGTGAATGGTCTGCCCTTTCCAAATTCCTTCTTGAAATCCTCATATCCAGCATCAAAATCGATAGGCGCCAAATGGCTATTTGGTCTATCCGTAAACGGTTTCTCATCCTTTAAAACCATTTTCTGTATATCCTTAGGGAATCCACCAACGGGTTGTCCCAAGTGACCTTTGAAGAATGCAATCACACTTTCAGGGAATGAAATAGTGTCGCCCTTTTCGCGAACATCATCAATGCTCAAACCATTAGAAACAAGATAGAGCGCCATGTCTCCAACCACTTTCGAACTAGGCGTCACTTTTACCACATCTCCAAACAGCTCGTTTACTTGAGCGTACATTTTCTTGATTTCCTCAAACTTATCAGCCAAACCAAGCGCTGTTGCCTGTGGCTTTAAATTGGAATACTGTCCACCAGGAATCTCGTGTTCGAACACAGAAGCTGTACTTGCCTTTAACCCACTTTCAAACGGATAGTAATACTCACGAACATTCTCAAAGTAATTCGAGAACTCATTCAGTTGGGAAACGTCCATCTCATTCTCCCGCTCATGATGCTTCATCATCTCAACAATACTGCTGAAATTAGGCTGAGATGTCAATCCTGAAACTCCTCCAAGCGCCACGTCAACTACATCAACCCCAGCTTCAATTGCAGTAAGGTAAGTTGCTGGTTGTAAAGAAGATGTGTCGTGCGTATGAAGATGGATTGGAATGCGAACCGTCTCCTTCAAAGCGGTAATCAACTCTTTGGCGGCATACGGCTTCAGCAATCCTGCCATGTCCTTTATGGCGAGAATGTGTGCACCAGCATTCTCAATATCCTTCGCTGTTCTCAGGTAATAATCCAAGTTGTACTTAGACTTTTTACCGTCCAAAATATCTCCTGTGTAGCAGACCGCTGCCTCGGCAATTCCTTCGGTATGTGACCGAACGTATTCGATACAAGGAGCCAATCCTTTCATCCAATTAAGAGAGTCGAATATTCTGAAAATGTCCACTCCGGTCTCCCATGATTGACGAACAAAACGTTCAACTACATTATCAGGATAAGCTGTGTAACCTACCCCATTACTTCCCCTGATCAACATTTGAAGTAGTGTATTCGGAATAGCCTTTCTTAATTCAGCCAATCTGTCCCAAGGGTCTTCATGCAAGAACCTCAAGCAAACATCGAATGTCGCCCCACCCCAGACTTCGTAGCTGAAAATCTCAGGATGGCTCCGAGCGTAACTCTCTGCAACACGCATCATGTCATACGTTCGCATTCGTGTAGCAAACAGACTTTGATGCGCATCACGCATCGTAGTATCCGTGTACTGAATCGCCTTTTCATTCCGTAACCATTCACAGAATTTGTCTGGCCCCAACTCATTTAAAAGATCCTTTGTTCCTTTTGGAAACGGTTGGAATCGCTCATGATCAGGAACAATCGGTCGAACAAACTTCTTGTTCTCATCTACGAATTTCACATCAGGATTTCCGTTGATGGTTACCTCACCCAAGTACTTGCTAATCTTGGTTCCACGATCCTTGCCTCTTACGAAATTGAAGAGTTCTGGATGCTCTTGAATGAAGTTGACGTTAACCGTTCCGTTTTTGAAATTATCATGGTTGATGATGTTCTCCAAGAACTTAATATTGGTACGCACACCACGTATTCTGAATTCCTGTAGGCAACGTGTCATCTTCCGTGCAGAGCCTTCAAGGGTTCTTGAATGACTACAAACTTTTACAAGAAGTGAGTCGAAAAACGGGCTAATCTTTACACCAGAATACACAGACCCCGGATCAAGCCTAATTCCAAAACCACCGGCAGATCTGTATGCTATAATGGTTCCGTAGTCTGGCTTGAAATCATTTTCAGGATCCTCAGAAGTGATTCGACACTGAATGGCGTATCCATTCGTACTTATGGAATCTTGACTCGGAATGGCAATCTCATCATCATGCAACAGGAAGCCCATTGCAATTCGAATCTGAAGCTTTACAATATCGATACCCGTTACCATTTCGGTAACCGTATGCTCGACTTGTATCCGAGGATTTACTTCAATAAAATACTCCTTGCCTGACTTATCGACAAGAAATTCAACCGTACCAACGTTGTTGTAGTTAACCTCTTTGCAAATTGCAAGCGCATGTTTGAACAAACGTTGTCGAATGGCATCATCCAAACCCTTGGCAGGAGCCACTTCCACTACTTTCTGAAATCGTCTTTGCACAGAACAATCTCGCTCATGTAGGTGAACCATGTTTCCTTCGTTATCTGCAACGATCTGTACCTCAATGTGCTTAGGTTGATCGATGTACTTCTCGATAAAGATGGTGTCGTCTCCAAATGCACTTCCTGCTTCACGCTGTGCCTCGTTAAAGGCTCCTTCCAGCTTCTCGGCTTCACGCACAACACGCATTCCTCTGCCACCACCACCAGAGGCCGCCTTAACCATAACTGGATAACCGATTCGGTTAGCTTCCTTCAGCGCATCTTCGGAAGTTTTCAATTCCCCTTTGCTGCTCTCAATAATCGGAACGTTGCAACTCACAGCAACTTCCTTGGCGGCAACTTTATCGCCCAATTTGCCCATCACCTCGGGCTCAGGACCGATGAAGATGATGCCGTTGTCTTTACATTTCTGAGCAAAGTCTTTGTTCTCAGATAGAAATCCATATCCAGGATGAATCGCATCCACATTCTTCTTTACCGCAACATCGATAATCTCATCTATGTCCAGATATGGCTTTAGTGGATCATTCTCTCGACCGATTTGATAGCTCTCATCAGATTTGTAACCATGGAGAGAATAGCGGTCTTCAAACGTATAAACAGCAACCGTTCGGATTTTTAATTCAACGCAAGCACGTAGGATTCGAATGGCGATTTCACCACGATTGGCAACAAGTACTTTTCTGATTTTCATTGGTTGGGCTTCGGCGGCTTCGAAATTAAGAAAACCGAGCATTAGCACTACTGTTAGCGCAGGTATAAACCAAGTTTTTAACCACAGAAATTCACACTAAAAACTTTTGGCTCAATAAAGCGTTTAGAATGGCTCAAT
>JBLFWJ010000100.1:0-12380 GCA_047611425.1 Bacteroidia bacterium
TAACCATCAGTTTAATTTGTGCTTTGGCCTTTGGTGCCAATGCTCAATCGTTGTATGGCTTCAACGTTGGTGGAATTCTGAATGTCACCAACTCGGTAGACAGCGCCAAAAGCATGATTCGAATGGGGGCTGTGGTGGAGGGATTCTACATGTACCAATTCAGTCCAATGTTTTACGGAAAAACGGGTCTAGGTTACTCCCAACGTGGATACCAAGCCAATTTTCAGGAGATCGTTGTTCCTGATACCGCAAATCCGATTCATGGAGAAGTCGTGCGTTCCGCATGGTTGCATTATGTCGATGTACCACTAATGCTGGGAATCACATCTCGAAACGCCTATTTCGAGGTGGGTGGTTTATTCTCATTTAGCGTGGCAAATCAAGCTCAGGAGCAAGGCTTCGCGCCCAACAGAAAGGATGGTGTATTGAAGTACGACACCATACCGTCTTTGGGTCTAAATACCTTCCATGCTTCGTTGGCTTTTAACATTGGGTATCGATTTGTTTTGAAAGACAACATGAGTCTTGGCCTTGCATTGCGAACGTCCATGCTACAAAATCTAAGCACAAACCTTAAAGCACAATATTTTGGATTGTCGCTCGGTCTCACCTTCGGAACTCCGTTGGAAGGAACCAACGATGCCTACGATTTTAAGGAGGAAGAGGATCCGCCTGTGCCAGATGGCGACTGAACTTTGCTAAGTTCGTAGTACAATCTTCAACCCAACCCCTTGTTAGCTCCACTTCTTAAGCAATTAATAAAGCGCTTTTCCAAAGCGAGACTTCCAAAAATGGAAGGTGAATTAAACTTGGGCGGTTTGAAAGAACCCGTCAAGATTATTCGAGATGTGCACGGTGTACCACACATTTACGCTCAAAACATGGATGACTTGGCTTTTGCTCAAGGTGTGGCGCAAGCTCAAGATCGATTATTTCAGATGGAACTGAACAGACGGTTGGCCACCGGTCGGCTGGCCGAATTGGTTGGGAAAGATGCCGTGGAAACGGATATTGCTGTTCGAACATTCGGTTTTCATCGTGTGGCGCTTGAAGACGAAAAACTGCTTGATGATGAGTTGCGAGAATGGCTTGGCGCTTACTTGCTTGGCATCAATACCTACATCGAATCTAAGGTTCAAAAACTTCCGGTAGAATTTGGAATGCTGCGGGCAAAGCCAGAGCCATGGACGCTTCACCAGCTGCTTTCCTTTTTCAGAATAATGAGTTGGCAAATGTCGGTTGGTTGGCAAGGCGAACTAGCGAAAGCCAAGTTGATAGAAAAGGTCGGACCCGAATTAGCAGCCGAGATTGACCCTAGATACCCTGTTGGTAATCCAATAGGTTTGCCGAATGGAAATGAGATGCATCGATTGGATGTAAATGGCGCATTCGAAGCAATCAATGGTCCATATTTAATACAAACTGGAGGCAGCAATGCTTGGGCTGTGAGCGGAAAATTGACCGAAACTGGGAAACCCTTTTTGTGTAACGATCCCCATTTGCCAATGATGTTGCCATCCATTTGGCATGAGGTGCATTTACATGCTCCTGATTATGAGGCGGCTGGTGTTTCAATCCCTTGCACACCAATGATATTGATCGGTCACAACCGTCATATCGCCTGGGGAATCACGCTTGCCTACACCGATATCCAAGACATTTTTGTCGAGGAATTCACATCTGAAACGACTTATCGTTTTGGTGACGAAGAGCGTGAAGCGAAAGTGCACGAAGAGATTATCCGCGTAAAAGGGGCCGATGCGGTTTCAATAAAAGTTTACGAAACGCATCATGGGCCAGTGATTTCGGATGTGGTCAACTTCCCAGATAAGCGGATCTCGTTCGCTTCTTCTTGTCTAAAACCAGGGGAGTTGCTCCGCGCCTGGACAAGCTTGAATCTGGCCAAAGGCTGGGATGATTTTGTAGATGCAATGCGCAAACTCACTTCGCCAGCATTAAACATCGTTTATGCAGATGTGGAAGGGAACATCGGCTATTGGGTTTCGGGAGAAGTGCCTATCCGATCCAAGGAAAAAACCATGATGCCGTATAATGGCGCATCAGGAAAAGAAGAATGGAATGGGGTAGTTCCATTTGAAGAAATGCCGCACTGTCTAAATCCGAAAAGTGGACGAGTAATCTCATGCAATCACAAAATTGTAGCCGATGATTATCCGCATTTCTTGGGCAATACGTGGATGAACGGGTATCGAGCCAATCGGGTTGGACAATTGCTTTCCGATGAGAAGAAGTACAGCCTGAAGGAAATGGGCAGATTCCAAATGGATTTCTACTCAATTCCGGGAAAGGAGCTGCAATCTCATTTTGATCACACGAGTGGAAGCAATCCGTCAGAGCAACAGATGCTTGATCATCTAAAATCATGGAACGGATACTTAACGGCAGACTCCATTGGAGGCTGTGTTTATCAAGTTGTACGTTCAGAATTGATTCGAAACCTACTTGAGAAATCACTTGGGAGGAAGCTGATGCATGAAATGACGGGTGCACCATTTCATGAGTTGCTGTCTGGGATTACGGAGTTGTATGGACATGACACAAGTATGTTGCTCAGACTTTTAAACGACAAAGATTCTAAGCTGATGAAACTCGCAGGTGGAAAGAACAGGCTTTTGGAAAAGTCACTCAGATCATCGATGATCAAGATGACCAATCTGTTGGGTAAAAACATGGAAGATTGGCAATGGGGCAAGTTGCATCAGCTGTTATTCGAGCATCCAGTTGGGAAGAAAAAGCCATTCGACAAAGTCTTTAATATTGGGCCAATACCTATTGGAGGAGACACGGATACCGTGCATCAAACAGCTTTTTTCCGAGAACGAGGATATGACGGATCGCTTGTTTGTCCGAGCTATCGGCAGCTCATTGATCTTGATGACATGAGAAAATCATTGAACATGATGGCTCCCGGAAACTCAGGCCAAGTAGGCAGTCCGTTCTACAATAATCTTACAGAAAACTGGCTAGAAGGGAAGTTTAAAAAGATGAGTTGGGGCGAAAAAGTGAGGGGTAAGAAATTGATTCTCAAATAGCCAAGCCTAGAACAACACTTTGTACTGAAGTAGCGGGTAAATACCCAGCTGATTTACGTTCTCCAAACGGTTATCCCGTGAGTCATACCTGGCGTAAAGTGGGTTTTCCTTGTTCGTTACATTTTGTACCGATGCAGAAAATTCTTGCGTGAATCTTGGCCGGCTCATTCTGAACGCGACTCCAAGATCCAGTCGATAATAAGGCTCAAATTGTTTTGAAAAAGCTTGTGTGTTGTCGTACACAGCAACACCTGACGCATCAGAAGCGACAAGATCGATTGGTGTATATCTTGATCCTCCGGCAATGGTGAACTTAACATCAAACTTCATCGATAAAGAAGTCAGTTTTTTTTTGATTCGTTGTTTTTCCCATCGAGCAAGCTTCTTCACACTTAACTCACGCTTAGGCTCTTTTACCGTTGGGTTGCGCTTTTTGAACTTCAGTTCGTAGCCACCAAGTGCGTTGGCCACATAGTTTCCATTGAAGACTGTGTTCCTTTCAATACCATCGCTTCCCGTGTATTTCGAATCGTAGAAAGAAGCGGTGAGCAGCCAGTAATATCCTTTGGTGAGGTATTTCTCAAAGGTCAGTTCAATGCCGTAATTCGAGCCGGTGCCTCCGTTCACAATCCGGTCTGGGCCGCCTTGTGAAAAGCTCCCAACATTAAGTGTTGAGTAGGAACTACTATCAGCATCAATTCCTGCATTATAGATGTATTGATAATACAACTCAGCCTTAACACGCATGTCCATTGGAAGCAACCAATTGTATCCTAAAACTGCGTGATGACTCTTAACGAAATCGAGGTTTTCATTCGGCATTTCGGTATTGCCAAGAGAATCTTCAATCAGTAAAAAGTACTGATCCAACGGCAGCATTTGGCTGTGAAGCCCGTAGGCAATTGATAGATTATGCTTTGGGTTGATCTTGTAAGTCAATCCCCAACGAGGCTCAATTGCAGTGGCATTATTCAACGTAAAAACCTGGCCGTGAACGCCCGTATTCATTGTCCAAGAATTATTCCAACGCCATTGCCACTGGGCATAAGGCTGAACGAGGGCCGCAATTCCCTTAAAGTCGGTCAACGTTTCAAATCGATTCCATAGTGGTGTAAATGCGCTGTCTTGAAGGATGGAATAGAGCACAGAACTTCGGATTCCAACTTTCAAACTGTGCTTGGCGCTGAACTTCTTCTTGTAAAAGAAGGCAGCCTGAAAACGATGATCCTGAAAGTCCTGTCGGTACCAATCAAACGGATTTTGGAATACATCAACACTATCTACCACATCCTGATTCATCTGCGTACTCGCTGATAATGTCAATTTGGTATATGAGTTATTCTGGAAAATATACTGGTGTGTAAATCCAACAAACCCGGTCTTGGTTCGGTCGTAAACATCGATTGGACCTTCAGAATAGAAGTTGGTTTCATTGGTGTCTGCGGTGCTGGAAAGAATATCGATACTGCTGATTCCACCCATCCCGAATATGGAGAATATCCCCGCTTTTTTGGTTGGAATCCGAACCTTGAAACTCAAATCGGAGTACTGAGGAATGGCATCTCCAGTTCCGAAGTCGACACCTCCTAGTTTGAAAAGCGCCAATGTTGAATACCTAAAATTGATTAAGTAAGACGCCCTGCTCTTTTTGGAAAAAGGGCCTTCCGCTCCTAATTCAACGCCATTAAATCCAATTTGCCCCAAAAACTCATGTTTCTCGTCATTACCGTGCCGCATGTGAAGGTCGAACACACCGGAAATGGCATTTCCATATTCCGAAGGAAAGGCTCCAGTCATAAAGTCAGAATTAGACAACAGGTTACTGTTGAGCATGCTCACTGGCCCACCAGTTGACCCAAGATTACCAAAGTGATTCGGGTTCGGGATATCTACATCCTCCAATCGCCAAAGCAATCCAGCAGGCGAATTTCCTCGAATCACAATATCATTAGTGGCGTCATTTGCGCCTCTAACACCAGCAAAATTTGTGGCCATTCGGCTCACGTCATTTCTTGTTCCTGCGTAACGAGATGCCTCCTCTGTTGAGAAGAGCCTAGCAGACACGGTAGTCATCGTGTTCATGGTTTCCTGTTCGGCACGACTGGCTTTAACCACCACCTCGTTTTGCTTAATCACCATTTCAACCATCTCCACATTCAGCACCAACTCTTTACCACTATTCAGCTCCATACCGCCCATGGTGCGTGGTTCATACCCGAGGTAATTAATTTGAATATCGTGCCTGCCTATTCCAACTTTAGGCAGTTTGAAATGGCCATCCAAATCGGTTGAAGTACCAATTAATGGGTCGCTTTCGAGAATAACTACAGTTGCTCCAATAATGGGTAGCCGGCTTTCTAAGTCTATCACGCTACCACGGATGGTTTGCGTTTGACCAAGTGCCCAAAATGGAAGGGCAAACAATACAGTTATAAGGGCTAAATGTCTCACCATCTGCGTTTCGGGGCGCAAAATTACAGTTTGTTTATTGGCTTGTACATACGTAGATTCTTGTAATGGACGAGGGACTGTTGTAGACGACAATGAAAAGGAACATTCCAACATATCTTCGGGGTCATGAAAACGGTTCCAAAGTCGATCGCTGTGCTTGCCATTATTGCCGCGCTTCTAGTAGGTTTAGCCTCTTCAACCGGTAATGAATTTCTCCTAAAAGGCGTGTGGGCTGCCTACCTGAATGGAAATACCTCAGCAACAATAGGTGATGCGAAGTTCTTCGATACAAGAGAAATCGAAACTGGATTTGCTCAGTCATGGGCGGAATCGGACAACTTCAATTCACAAAGTTTAAGTGATCGATTAACTGAAAGTTTGATTGAAACCGAATCGGTGGCATTTCTTGTAGTTAAGAATGACGAGATTCTTCATGAGCAATATTGGGATGGTTATTCGGAATCATCCCAGAGCAATTCATTCAGTATGGCGAAAAGCATTACTACGATGCTTGCCCAATGTGCTATTCAAGATGGATTAATTAAAAGTTGGGATCAAAAAGTCGTGGATTTCCTCCCGGATTTGAAAGGAGAGTATGCACAAGAATTGACATTACGGCATCTCACCACCATGACGGCTGGATTGGAGTTCAATGAACATTACACCAACCCTTTTGATATCACAGCCAAAACATATTACGGGCCGGATGTAGCCAAGTTGATGCTGGATGAAGTTCCTGTAAGTGTAAAGCCAGGCAGCTTCGAATATCAAAGCGGTGCAACTCAGTTTCTAGGAATGGCGGTGGTGGAGGCTACAGGAAAATCGTTGGCTGAGTATGCATCTGAAAAGCTTTGGAAACCGATGGGTGCGAACCATGCGGCCAAATGGCACCTAGACAATGAGAATGGATTGGAGTTGGCTTTTTGCTGCTTCAATTCCAATGCCCGAGATTTTGCTCGTTTTGGAAAACTGATGCTAAATGATGGTAATTGGGATGGAACCCAAGTACTTGATAGCGCATTTGTGTCGATTGCAACCCAACCGCACGCGGAGACTTTTTATGGTCATGGATTTTGGATTGATGACAGTTATGGAACCCACATTTTCTATCAACGTGGAATACTTGGTCAGTACATCATTTCCATTCCGGAACATGACCTAATCATCGTTCGACTCGGGCATCAAAGAGGCGAGAATATCAACATGCACCCTTCAGATTATCGAGTGATTGTTGAAGAGGTGCTTGCGGCTCACACCTCGATGTAATTTCTGCCTTCCTGTCGCGAAATAACTCGCCATTTTCTTGCCTCAGAGTTGAAATCCTTGATGTTTTCATTTGCTCTAAAACTCTTGTAAATATGGGGATGAAACCTTCAATTGTCACTGGATAGACATGTTTGACTTGCAATGATTGTTGACGAATATTCTTTGTTTAACCTCGTTAGACCCAGTAGTTTTAACGAAGAATTAACACATTAAAAAAGGATAGAGATGAGAGGAATGACCAGACATTTTACCGATATACCCTTTCTAATAAAAGCAGTCATAATTATTCTGATCTCCGAATAGGACTATTTACCGCTCCGGATCTTGGATATGCGGAGGACGATTACGTAGGGTGTGATGTAATGAGAAATGTAGGTTATGTGTACAACGGTGATGCTAGTGACGTGGCCCTACACAATATCCCGATAATCCACCATCAGCAGGAGTTAAGATACTGAAGGTGCTTTTACATGAAGCTTTTTTGCAAGATCCATCAACCCATGGAACCCCACTAGCGCAATTAGGCCGACACAAGGAATGTTGGCGACAAAGACACGCTTCAACCCCATTGAATTGAACATTCCTGCGGACCAGGTGTAGCGTTCTCGAGCGAGGAGGTGAATGCCGATAGCGGTGAACAGCCCGAACAACGGTTCCGTAAGTCCGGACAAGGCCACTACAAATCCGAACGGACAAGCCAACATGATCAACATGGCCATCCAAGGGTTTTTCATACCGATTGTTCGAGCAGTCTTGAAAACCAGAAATGATGAGATGGCCGAAACTATTAGGTTAAATGCTTTGATTCCTAGCAACCCAAATTGAGCAAACCGGGCCGCTAGAAAAGTAAATATGGGTTTTGCCCAATGATTGAAAAACAACGCTGGATGTATGGGGGCGTATCGTGCAAAGAGGTAGTGATTTACGCTATCGCCATCATCTCCAGTTCCATCAAATAGAATAATCAGTAAAACCCCTATAGCAAGGTAAACTGCAAATAAGATGTATGGAATCGAAGGCTTACCCAAGGCGTTAAAATAAAAAGGGCGCCTTCGGGCGCCCTTAAAATTACAGTTTGGATAGAATTAATTTTTGACGATTCGCTTGGTTGTTGTACCAGAATTGCTGATTACACGTAGCAAGTATATACCGGATCGATCATCACTGAGGTCGAGCAATGTCTTCGTTCCAAGGTTGACCTGCTCAGAGTGAAAAACTCTCCCTGAAAGGTCAGTTATTTCTAATCTGGAACCAGCTATTAGACCACTGATTTCAAATATTCCCGAACTTGGGTTTGGCCAAACTCTTAGGTTACTCAAATCGGCATTGGCGATTCCAACTGGATTTACGGTTACATCCAGGTCAGATATTCCGTAGCAACCACCATCAGTCAATTCAACCTGAATGTTACCCGTTGGACTTCCGTCCCACTCAACGGTAACAGCATTAGTTCCTTGGCCGCCAGTAATTGTTCCATTGGTAACCGACCAGTTGTAAGTTACATCTGGGTTGGAAGCCACCGAATAATTTTCGTTCATAAATGGGTCTGGATTGACTTCTCCGGCTACAACCGCATTTATCGTACTATATCCAGGAAGTACGTGTAACTCTTGATCAATAAGAAGTTCACCACCTCCAACGCCCGGATCTACCGTGCTAATCCAAGATCCAGTGGCTATGATAATACTGATATCAGGTACCGAACCAGCTATTCTTGCGTCAACATGAAAGGTCAATGGATAAACGCCATCGTTATTTGGGCCGCCATTAAGTAGCGCATCCCAATCACCACCACTACCGTACACAAATGCACAACCTAAGGCAGATGTTTGGTTTGGAATCAGCCCAGAATTAAGCCAAAGGCCAAAAGGGGAACCTGCGGTGGCAGAAGCCATTACATCGGTTTCAAATGTCAATCCGGCTGGCAAACCATCAATGGAATTGACCTGCATAGCGTCAAAGTAAAGCGTGACGTTACCTACAATCGGAATGTTCTGAACAAACGTATCTGTGAGGCTAACAATTGTTTTAGCCGCAATCAAATCACAACTTGGTTCTAACGGTGTTACGGGGTAAATACCAGGTGCCTCGCCAGAAAATGAGCCATCAGGCGTACAGGTTTGAGCAAAGCCTGAGAAGCTCAAGGTTGCTGCTAAAATGGATAGAGTAAAGTTTTTGATCATATCGATTGTGTTTTGATCAAAGGTAATACTCCAATCAAACCAATTGATATGTGGCTAACTAAGCCGAGTGCTGGCCAGAATGGCCTCAAGCTGGCGCATGTAATTCCGTTTGTCCTTTCCGGGTGCAAACAGGAAAGTGTGGACGTAGATTACTCGGTTAAAACGTTCGTCAAGTAATGCTCGGCACACAAAAGAGCCGCCCATAATACCACCTTCCAAATCCCACAAACCACGTAGTTCACTGGCGTATCTATCTGCCAATTCAGTCTCGGTGTATTGAACAGGATAAACGGTGTTGATCTTCATGAAGGAGCCCTTATTCGGCCCTGGAACCACTCGTTCCGTAAACATATTCATCACCGCTGCCATCATATGTGGCGAGAACGTGCTGTCTCTCGCGTATGGTTCAGTGTATACCAGAATGCTTTGTGTCACATCCTTTGTTTGATACCGAATCCATTGTACATCTTCTTCTTTTCGAACGATGGAATATCCCTTCGGGATGTCCAATGTCACGCCCAAATCACTCTTCAACGTGGTGATAGCTTCTTCGTTTTTCTGAGCGCGGTAACTCACCAGCGTGCGTTCCTCTTCTGCAGCTAGATAATGATCGATCACTTTGTCGGATCGCTTTAAGAAGAGTTCCTCAATTGTCTTTTCATCAGGCCCCGAAACCTCAATTACAGTTTGTGGTTTTGCCCAAACATTCTTTCTCATCTTAAGCCTTGGCTCAAGCGTATCGTTGATGTTGAAGACGATTACATTTCGATGTGTTTTGAAAATGCTGCTGAACGCACTTGGTCGTATTTGAACCACGTCAAACATGGGTTCTGGCTGAGGCAAACCATATACACTTGCCGTAAGCGCGCTGAAAACGGTGTCTCCCAAATGGCCTTCCCAAATGGGGTCTTTGATAACAACAACCAATTCGTTGGCTCTGCCAGTTACACCGGGCAAAGGCATTTTTGGTGCATCACATGCAGCAAAGAATAAGAGGAAAGTAAATGCGGTTATGAGCGAGGGTTTCATCCGATTTTTAATCGACTACCCACTTTCAACGTTGTGTTGCTGGAGATGTTGTTCAACTTCAACAGCTCATTAATGGAAACCCCAGTGTTCTTTGCAATTCCCCAAAGCGTGTCACCTTTTCTTACTGTGTGATAACCCTTTGGCGTTGGTGTTGAACTCTTTTTTGAGGCCGTGGTGTTGGCGGTTCCCTGTTGGGAGTAAACCACCAATCTTTGCCCTTCTCGAATCAGGTTTCCTCGGATGTTATTCCAGTCTCTCAACTCGGAAACCCGACAACGATACTTCGAAGCAATCCCACCCAAAGTCTCACCATATCTCACTTTGTGGGTCTTGCGAGTTTCGGCCATTAGGTTATTCTGATCCGCAAAGGCCAGGTTCAAATCCTCTTCATCCATCTGATAAATCTCCTTCTCATTGGAAACGAAAACACCAATCTTATCCTTTGGAAGAACCAATGGATATCCATGCTTGGTTGGAGGAATCACATTCCTTCTATACATCGGATTCAAGAACGTAATTTCATCCAACGGAACATTCAACATAGCTGAAAGAGATTGCAAATCCAATCGCTTGGTCACCATAACCGTGTCGGTTTCGGCAAAGAAATAGTCAGGTGCTTCTGGATAGATCTTATGCTCTTTGGCATAGTTCATCACGTAATTCACGGCAATAAATGCCGGTACATATCCTCTGGTTTCACGAGGAAGGAATGGACGTACTTCCCAGTAATCGCGCTTACCTCCTGATCGTCTGATTGCTTTATTCAAAGTACCAGGCCCACCATTGTATGCGGCCAAAACCATATTGTAATCCCCGAACATGGAGTATAGGAATTGGAAGTATTCGCAAGCCGCTTTTGTCGCCATAAATGGATCACGTCTTTCATCCACATAAGAAGTTGAATTCAGATCGTAGATCTTGCCAGTTCTGTACATAAACTGCCACAATCCCATAGCACCAGAACGTGATTTGGCAGTTGGGTTTAAGGCTGATTCAACAATCGCCAAATATTTGAATTCCAAGGGAAGATCGTACAGATCCAGCATTTCCTCAAACATTGGAAAGTAGTATTCTGCCAATCCGAGCATTCGCCCAACCTTGATTCGGTTTTTCTTGGTGTAAGCATGTATGTAATTCTTCACCGAGCGGTTGAAAGCCAGATGAAACGGTGTTTCGCTATCTAAAACTTTTAGCCTTGCTTCGTAAATGGAGTCAGGAAACTCAACCGTTTCTGAGGTCATCCATTCCTTCAACGGCTTCCGATCTCTTTCATCCAAGAGGTCCGATCCTTCCAAAAATTTTGCTGTGTACATGCTATCCAGCATGGCCAAAACCGGATCATCGGCCAATATTCTCACACTATCCTCGGTTGTTTGCTCAGAACTATCCTGTGCGAAAGCAGTGGTAAGTGCGATCAAAAATCCGATGGTCAATAATAATCTCATGTGCTCGTAACGGTAATATATTGCGCAAAATTATGCGGCAAAGATCTAATACGTGTTAAAGACTCTCAGAGTTTTACACAACAGTCTGTTGCTGTTACGCCAGAGAATGGGCAGCAGCAAAAGCTTCCGACTCCTTGAATTTCGGTGCCATCACTTGCATTGAGAATGGCAATCCATCCGAGTTGTTGCCAATAGGGAATGAAATGGCTGGAATACCAGCTAAGTTGGCCATTACAGTGTAGATGTCTTCCAAGTACATTTTGATCGGATCATCTGCATTTGCCCCGAATTTAAATGCCACATCGGGCGTGGTTGGGGAGATGATAAAGTCGTGATCCTTGAAGATCTCGTCAACTTTTTCTGAAACCAATCGTCTCACTTTTTGCGCTTTGCTGTAGTACGCATCGTAGTATCCAGCTGAAAGAACAAACGTTCCGAGCATGATTCTTCGCTTCACTTCTGGTCCAAAACCTTCCGCTCGCGAGAGTTTGTAGGTTGATTCCAGATCGTGGGCTTTCTCACTTCGGTAGCCGTATCGCATCCCGTCAAATCGGGAAAGATTGGATGATGCTTCGGCTGTGGTCAGAACGTAATATGTTGGAACCATCTGATCCAAGTAAGGAAAGTCGACAGCTGTTATTTCATGGCCGTCTGCTTTAAGCTGATCGACCTTGGCCATGAATCCAGCTTTCACTACCGGATTCAACCCGTCCATTTCAATAGTCTGCTTGAGGTAAGCGAAACGCTTTTTCCCTTCCAATTTAGTAGCGGTAGAAAAAGACTCTACCGGTCTCGAACTGCAAGTCGCATCAAAGTCATCTCCACCGGAAATTACCTCAGTAACCAAGGCGGCATCGTCCATGGACTTTGCAAATGGCCCAATTTGATCGAATGAAGAAGCGTAGGCAATCAATCCATATCTCGAAACTCGACCGTAAGTTGGTTTTACACCT
>JBLFWJ010000101.1:0-12357 GCA_047611425.1 Bacteroidia bacterium
TATTGAAGACCTGTTCAGGATTGACATTACCGCAATTAAAGCACTCTACATCATCGCTGGTTACGTCATTAATCTGGGCCTTGAAATAGCTAATTGCTTCAATTGGGTTTCCGAAATAAACTGGAAAACCACCTGTATCAAGGATCATCAACTTGTCAAACATCTTGTAGATATCTGAAGAAGGCTGATGAATTACTACAATAACCAGTTTTCCTTTCAAAGCCAGTTCCTTCAACAAGTCCATTATGTTCTCGCTATCCCGAGAAGACAATCCAGAAGTCGGCTCATCAACAAATAGAACCGAAGGCTCGCGAATCAACTCCAATGCGATATTTAATCGCTTTCGCTGACCACCACTAACCTTCTTATTCATAGGGCTACCAACCTTTAGATCCTTGATCTCATAGAGCCCAAGGTCTTTCAGTGTAGCAATCACTCTCTTGGTGACTTGATAATTATTCAGGCCATCAAAACACAACTTAGCGTTGAAATAGAGGTTCTGAAAAACGGTCAATTCCTCCATCAACAAGTCGTCCTGAGAAATGTGTCCGATTAGACCCTCTACCTTATCTGCATCCTTATAAATGTCAATTCCATTCAGCAGCACTTGCCCCTTAGACGGTTTCATTGTGCCGTTCAGCAAGTTCAAAAGGGTAGATTTTCCAGCACCACTTGCTCCCATGAGACCAAGCATTTGGCCAGACTTCTCCGAAAACTTAAGAGGATGTAGTCCTTGTTTCCCGCTTGGGAAATAATGCTCAAGATCTTTAGCCTCGAGTACGAACTCACTTTGAACTGAAGATCTCAAGAAACGGCTTACAACATCGCTGTAGTAAATAGCTGTGTTACCTGAACCACGAACCGTTGATCCGCTGGAAAATATGTTGACTTGATTTGATCTTACGGGCTGACCGTTGATAAAGACTGTGTCTTTACCCAAGTATCGAAATACATAAAGGCCAACACTTGAGACATCCAGAAACCGTAACTCACCTTGAAAACCGTCTATGTGAATATGATGTGCATGCTCTAAACGTGGAGCAACTCTTTGATTTACTACTAGAACACGCTCACTATCCTGAGCGTCTTTTCGGGTAGACCTAACGAACGTTAAACACCTTAAGAACTCCTGGTCATCAATATTGAAAGTTGAAGAAACAGTTGCTACAAAATCAAGCTCTTGACCATCGATTGTACCATCACTTCCAGCGAACTCCAACAAACGAAAAAGCACAATCACTTTTTGCTTCTGAGTAAGCTCTGCGTTGATGTCCGTACAAATCCTTAGAATTTTTACCGAAGAGCTGGAGATTCTTCGCTTCTTCTTTTTCTCATCGGCACCTTTAATGTTACCGTGATACTTCTCATAATACTGGTCGAAAACGGCCATGTACTGGTAGACCAGCTCCTTATTAAGCTGCTGACCCAGGAAGCCTTTTACTACAACCATACTGCCCTTGCCCAGACCTTCGTTCTTGGCAATAAGGGCAAACAATTGCATTAATGCTTTAAGTATCCTTTCGCTCATTCGCTAAACTCCATATAAAAAGAAGCCCCCTTACAACGCTGCAAGGGGGCTTGGGGTTACGCGAAATGCGCACTATTTTTCAATTGCTTTAAACTCTACTTCATAGAGTTAGCAACGCTTCTAGCTTTACTTGAATCCAATAGCCAAAACGGCACAACCAGATTTAACATTGGTAGAATTCAATTGGGCCTCAATGACGCAATCAATTGTATTTCCGAATTTGAAATCCCAGTAAGGAGCATTCTTATACTCACTATTAGAATAAAGCATATTGTGATCTCGATCATAAATAGAAAAGATCAAGTTGCCTTCAGTAAATCCGCTACAAGCAGCAATTCTGTAGGTACTTCCACCGTAAAATGTTGCACTAAATTCTGCTATTTGATCACCACTCATTAATGCTCTATAAGCCTGTCCGTCCGAAATAAAATCGGCTGATAGATGATCTGAACAGATTGAATAGATTGTGTCACATTGAGCGTAGCTGGCACTTGAAGCCCCAATCACCACGGCCAAAGCAATCAATATTGTATTGAAAATTCTTTTCATTTTCTTGATTTTTTCTGGTCTAAACTTGATTCTCAGCTTGCTGATCCGATCAATCCATTACGAATCTCGGCCACTCTATCACTGATGGTTTTCAAATGCTCCTCAGAGATTACAACATCAGATGTACTGTTAATTGTTGTTGTCTTCGCATCAACATCCGTAATCGGTTTCACGTAAGTATACTTGATGTCAATAGCATCAAAATCGTAAGCTAGGTTCATCAAATCGTCAAGCAGTTTACCGTACTCCTCTTCTGCAGCATAAGGCTGCAACATCTTAATGATGTTCTCTAAAGTGTGCTTTTGCTCGCCAATTCGATTAATCAATTCTTGATCCTTGCCTTTATCAGCGATCATTGTGGAGAAGTAGATTGTCTCCAACCATCCACCGGCCAATACACATGCACCGATATTCAATCGGTCGTTGTTCTTTAAAAAGGCATCCGTGTTACGGTATGCAACAGAAACTAAGTTCAGCATTGAATCACGAACACCAAAGTTGCGCTCGAAGCGTTCAATCGTTGCTTGATCAAATGCACCACTGATTCCAAGATCATCAGAAAGCCTTCTTATTGAAGTCATATACTTCAAGGCATCTTGACTTTGGTCGTAGATGGTAACGTAACCAACATCGGCTCCATAAACGCCAAGGTTTATGGCCTTTTGGAAGTTGGTTGCATAGCCACTCATGTTTTTAACACTGTTCAGTACGGATTTATCGTACTCAGCGCCTGTTCGCTCAATAAGCAGCGAAGTTTGAATAGGAGATGGGATGCTAAAGAGCCCTCCACCTATCGACATCAACTTGGTTGACTCAGCAGCTGGGTCAACTTCGCCTGATGCTTCACTCTGTTCAGGGGCATCTTTCACTTCGGTCTTACATCCTATAATGGCCGTGGATAGGCCAAAACAGATCAACGCAGACCCCAAAATTGTTGGTGATCGAAAAATCTTCTTCATGATCGTTACTGACGGTTTTTTGTTGTGTGCAAGTAATGAAATTTTAAGCAGGCCAATTATAAAGGAGTTAAAAGTTAGGTTTCTTTTATGATTTCATTACTGCTTTTATAGGGGCGTCTTACTGCATATTGTGGGCTCGGGTTACAAATTTTGATCTAAATTTTTGATAATTCTGATGTTCTAGAACCGAGCCCCTTTCATCGAATGAAATTAACTTCGCCACATGATTGACCTGAAAGATATTCATCGCAAGTATGGCGACCTTGAAGTACTAAAAGGAGTTAGCCTGAATATCAAAGCCAGTGAAGTTGTAAGTATTGTTGGCGCTTCGGGAGCGGGGAAGTCTACCCTACTCCATATTATAGGTACACTTGACCGAGCAGATCAAGGCTCCGTAACAATTGACGGTACTGACATTGGAGGACTGACTGAGAAACATCTTTCGCTTTTCAGAAATAAGAAAATCGGATTCGTTTTTCAGTTTCATCATTTATTGCCTGAATTCACTGCCTTAGAAAATGTGAGTATTCCGGCCTTTATAGCTGGGATGGAAAAAGCTGAAGCAGAGGAAAAAGCAACAGAATTGTTGGGGTTTCTAGGTATTCAGGATCGGGCCCATCACAAACCCAATGAACTTTCGGGGGGTGAGCAGCAGCGAGTTGCAGTTGCCAGAGCATTGGTGAACCGACCAGCCGTTATTCTTGCTGACGAACCTTCTGGCAACTTGGACAGTGCTTCTGCCAAAGAATTGCATCAATTATTCTTCGAGCTGCGCGACAAATACCAACAAACGTTTGTGATCGTTACCCACAATCAGGAATTGGCCGATATGGCTGATCGTAAGTTGGTAATGAAGGATGGAAAGATCGTTAGTTGAGCTTTGCTTGGTAGACTTGATATATTGGACTCAACTTGGTCTTGAAACCGAACATATAGGCAAGTTCATTTGCTAATTTCGCGGGCGATGTGGGCACTTTTTAAAAAGGAGATCAACAGTTTTCTCAATTCACTAATCGGATACATCGTTATCTGTGTGTTTTTGTTGTTTGTTGGGCTTTTCATGTGGGTATTGCCAACCGAAGCCAATGTTTTGGACAACGGGTATGCTGACCTAAGCACCCTATTTACTGTTGCCCCTTGGGTCTTTCTATTTCTGATTCCGGCAATTACCATGCGAAGCTTTGCTGATGAGCGGACAACGGGAACCATCGAACTGCTGCATACTCGACCACTTAGCGATCTTCAGATTATCCTCTCAAAATACTTTTCGGGATTGGTGCTAGTAGCACTCGCCTTGATTCCCACACTGGTTTATTATTTCTCGATTCACCAATTGGGCAATCCAAGTGGAAACATTGATACTGGAAGTATGTGGGGCTCTTACATCGGGCTTTTTTCATTGGGTGCTGGATTCACAGCCATTGGCATTTTTAGCTCGGCAATTAGCACCAATCAAATTGTCAGCTTTATCATAGCTGTGTTTTTGTGTTGGGCACTTTGGATCGGACTAGGAACTATTGGATCCTTCCAATTTCTAGGGACATGGGATCATTTTCTAATTACCCTCGGAATCAACAGCCATTACACAAGCATGAGCCGTGGGGTGATAGACACACGTGATGTGATGTACTTTTTCTGTCTTATTACGGCCTTTATCATGTTTACCCGAACCGCATTGGAAAGCAGAAAATGGTGATGGGAAGGCGAATGAAAGATCTTGGGAATTTGGGAATCGTGTTTATTACGATCATCCTCCTTTATTATGTGAGTACTTTCTTTTTTGCTCGGTTCGATTTAACCAGCGAAAAACGTTACACCCTCACTCCTACTACCATCGAACTACTAAATGAGGTTGATGATGTGGTCTTTATTCGAGTATACTTAGATGGAGATTTACCTGCAGGATTCAGGAGATTGCGTGATCGAACTCGAGAAATGTTGGATGAATTTCGGGTTCACAGCAACGATAATGTCGAGTACCAATTCATCAGCCCAATTACAGACAATGCGAAGGCCGACAACGACCTTCAAACACAACTGGTAAAACTGGGTATTGAACCTACCAATATTCAGATTCGAGAAGATGATGGGATGACCACCAAATTGGTTTTCCCTGGGGCAATCATGTCTTACCGAGGTGAGCAGATTCCTCTTCAACTACTGAAAAGTCAGATGGGTAAAGGGCCAGAGGAAATGCTAAATGGCAGCATGGAAGATCTGGAATACGAACTATCCAATGGAATTAGAAAACTGACCAAGCCAATTACCGATCAGCTTGCTTTTATAACCGGCCATAACGAGTTAGAACCGAAGCAGGTAGCTGATATGCAAACGGCCCTTAGTGAGTATTACAACTTTGAGCGTCTGAGTATTGAAGGGAAACTAGATGCTTTGGTTTCGAGAACCGAAACAGATTCTGGAACGCTCGTCTTTCCGAAATATAAGGCCGTGATTATTGCAAAGCCTGACACGGCTTTTACAGAAAAAGACAAGTTCATTCTTGATCAATACATCATGTTTGGCGGACGCGTTTTATGGCTGATAGAACCGGTAATGTGCAACATGGATAGCCTCCAATACCAGCCCACAACTTATGCATTACCGATTTCCGTCAACTTAGAAGACATGCTGTTTAAATACGGGGTTCGAGTGAATACAGATGTGATTCAGGATGCCCGCTGCTCGCAAATTCCGGGGCCAGCCGGCTATGTTGGAAACCAATTGCAGTGGTCACTTCAGCCGTGGATTTACTTCCCAATCATGATTCCGGGATCTAATCATCCTATTGTGAAGAATGTGAACGGAATTAAGATGGAGTTTGCTTCGAGCATTGATACGGTTTCTGCACCTGGCATCGCCAAAACAGTATTGCTTCAAACTTCTAAAGCAGCTCGAATTCTACGAACTCCAGCCAGAGTGAGTTTGGACATAATGAAAGACCCACCCAAACCAGAACAGTTCAACAAGCCATTCATGAATACGGCCGTTTTACTGGAAGGAAAATTTACTTCTGTCTTTAAGAATCGGATCCCACCAAACATCAGAGATGATCAGGCAATTCGGTTTCGGGAACTTGGGATGAAAAGCAAAATGATTGTTATCAGCGATGGTGATATAATGCGAAATCACATCTCAAACGATGGCCGCTATATGGCACTCGGTTTCGACCGATATACCAAGCAAATGTTTGGCAACAAGAAGTTCTTGCTTAATTGCATCAACTACCTCTGCGATGATTCTGGTTTGATTTCAAACCGGTCTCGCGCATTGGAAATTCGGTTGTTAGACAGTAAGAAGATTGCCCAAGAACGTCAGTTCTGGCAGCTGGTCAATGTTGCAATGCCGATTCTTCTGATTCTATTTTTCGGTTTGATAATCTCGTTCATCCGCAAGAAAAAATACACCACCTGACCCCATGAAAACCAACAGATTAATATTCATCATTCTATTGCTTTTGGCAGGAGCGGCAGTGTACGTGTACATGAATAATGACCGGACTACCTTGAAGGAGGATCTTTCAGATTTCGCGATCCCAGATACTGCATCTGTCACTAAATTTTTCCTTGCAGATCGCCAGGGTCGTGAAATAACGTTGGAGCGATTAGAATCTGGGAATTGGGAATTGAACGGAAAATATGGAGTTCGAAGAGACCTGCTTGACGTGCTTCTCAGAACGGTAGCAAACGTTCAATTGAAAGCGCCAATCTCTAAAAAAGCTCATAATGCCATCATAAGAAACATGTCCTCCAAAGCTCAAAAAATTGAGATCTACACGGACGGCACATTGGCCAAAACCTATTACGTGGGCAATTCTGCCAAGGACAATCTTGGGACTTACATGCTTATCGAAAATTCATCTGTTCCTTACGTTACCCACCTTCCAGGATTTAACGGTTATCTCACTCCTAGATATTCAACTGTTGAGAACGAGTGGAGGAATACGCTAATCTGTGATTACCGAGTTTCAGAAGTTAAAAGTATCGACATCACTTACCACAATAAACCAGAAAACTCATTTCGGATTGACCGACTCGGTCAAGACCAATACAAGGTAACAGCCACATCTCCAGAAACAGTAATTGCAAACTTTGATTCGGTTTCTGTCAGGCGTTACTTACTCGGCCTAAGGAAAGTGCATTTCGAATCGTTTGAAGAACGCAAAGGCATTGATAGAGATAGCGTCTTAGCTGGTCCTAAACTTGTAACGCTCAAAATTGAGCCTGTAGTTGGAGAGGTGATCAAAATTGACGCCTGGAGAATGAGTGCCGGAGAAGGGGCCGTGAATCTTGACGGCAACCCAATTAAATGGGACATTGATCGAATGCACGCCACGATTAATGATGATCCCGAATTAATCTTCGTGCAATATTTCACGCTGGATCGATTGCTCGTTTCCTTGGATCAATTCGAGCTTGACCCCTTGTTGAGAAGAGACAATTAAGAGCCGTTTTTACACCCAATTCGAAAGGGTGTAAAGTCTATATTTGCATACCTATTTAGAAGACCTAAAGACACGATTTAAGATGAAATTCATTGTATCCAGCGACCAATTATTGAAGAGTTTGCAGAGTATTTCTGGCGTATTGAATACCAGCAATACTTTACCAATACTCGACAATTTCCTTTTCGACATTAAAGCTGGAGAGTTGACCATTTCTGGTTCAGACTTGGAGACAACAATGATTACCAAATTGGAGATCACTTCTAAAGAAGAAGGCATCATTGCAATTCCGGCAAGGTTACTTCTTGATACGCTAAAGACATTCCCAGAAACGCCATTGACGTTTACGGTAAATTCTGAAAATCATGGTATTGAGATTAGTTCAGAAAGCGGCCGCTATAAGCTAAGTGGTTTAGATGGTTCAGAATTTCCAAAAGCACCTGAGTTGGAGGCTTCATCAAGTGTAACCTTAACTTCCGACCTCTTATCTAGAGCCATTATCAAAACCCTATTTGCTTCAGGAAATGACGACCTGAGACCGGTTATGTCTGGGGTGCTCTTCGAATTGCACGAAGATCATATGACCTTTGTGGCCACGGATGCGCATAAGTTGGTTCGATACATGAGAACTGATGCAAAGGCTACTGCTGGAGCCAACTTTATCATGCCTAAAAAGCCGTTGACACTTCTTAAAAATGTGTTAATCAGTGAGGATGAGGAAGAAGTAAAGCTTGAATACACGGAGACTAACGCACGATTCAGTTTTGGCAATATCACATTGATTTGCCGATTGATCGATGGTCGTTATCCAAACTACGATTCGGTTATTCCTAAGGAGAACCCGAATAAGATGACCATTTCTCGACAAGCTTTACTTACATCAATCAAGCGTGTGAGCATCTTCAGTAACAAGACTACTCATCAGGTTAAATTGAAGATTGCCGGTAACGAACTTCAGGTTTCTGCTGAGGACATGGATTTTGCAAATGAGGCCGTAGAACGTTTGACTTGCTCTTACCAAGGTGAGGATATGGAGATTGGATTCAATTCTCGATTCTTAGCTGAAATGCTTACCAATCAAGAAAGCGAGGATATCGTTCTTGAAATGTCACAGCCAAATCGTGCAGGAATCGTTCTTCCAGCAGAAAAGGTTATCGATGAAGAAGACACATTGATGCTTGTGATGCCGGTTATGTTGAACAGCTAATTAGCTGGCGACTCCAACTCGCAGATTAAATCTGTGAATCCATTCTAATATCAACCCAAATCCCATCCACAATGGGAGGTAATCAAAACGGATTAGTCCGTTGAAATGCCATCCTTCCTGATATTCCCAAGGGCAGCTTCCTAAAAGTGCTTGAAATATGGCTCCGGTGATGAGCTCAACACCAAGTATCACTAATCCATAACACAAGGCTCGGAGAATTACATTCCATTTTTCAATAATTCGAAAACCGAATGGGAAGGCAATTGAGGCGCTTCCATAAATGAGTATCATCCAAACGTAGCTGTTGCCACTTAACGCCCAATCGAATTCGATGGCATTAGAAAAAAGTGGGTAAAGGGCTGTGAAGACAACTTCGATGGTAACGCCTACGCAGGCAAAAACACCAAAAGCCATTAATTTATTGATCATTCGAGGAGTCCTTCCTTTGGGTATAAATGTAGGTTATACGCTTTGGAGGATACGCGCTTTGGTTGCTTGGGCTGTCAACTGGCTCTTCCGGTAGTACTTCGGTAAACTCTACGTACTCACCGTCTTCTTCATCTTCCAATTCCCATGTGTATTGCTTTCTCTGTGGCCCTTCGTTTCTATACAAGTAAGCAATTGAGACTCCTGCCAAAAGACCAAAGAGGTGCCCTTCCCAAGACATTTGCTCTTTTATTGGAAAAATACCCCAGATCATACTTCCATAAAGGAATAGGATGAGCAGTGAGACCCCCATGAGCGGGAGGTGCTTCCTTACAATTCCTCCTACAAATAGGAAACCAGCCAAACCATAAATCACAGCACTTGCTCCGATGTGATAACTAGCCCTACCCCCTATCCAAAGCCAAAGACCAGAAAGTAGGTAGATGAGCAGAAGAGATTTCCAAGCTACGGGTCGGTAGAAATGAAACAGCATCCATGTTAAGACAAATAATGCCGTGGCATTATTAAACAAGTGTTCCCATCCTGAATGAAGAAATGGGATGGTCAGTATTCCATACAAATGGTTTGGATCCCTTGGGTACAAGCCATGTTGAACCAGATCAATCTGGAACAAGTATTCCATAACCTTCGAAATGGATATGACCACAACCAATAGAAACGAATAAGGAAGATCTTTGTATAGGGCTTTCATAGAACAAAAATCCCCGACTCAATTAATGAGCCGGGGAGTCTTTATTACCAGATTGTCCGGTTATTCGGACAGGGTGGCAGAGAATGCTTCAATTATTTAGCTCCTGTCTCCGTAGATGAATGACTAGGCGCTTTATTCGAAGAATTTTGATCTGAACGCGAATTCAATTGGTCATTACGTTTCTTTTCCTCGAATTCAGCAATGATTGTCTTTTCAGATTGAGACACTTTCAGGCCTTTCATTATGGCGTTAGGAATCTTCGCTTCATCACCTTTGGAAACTGAAACATTTTCAATTTTGGTCAAACCAACCCAACTGATCTTCTCACCCAAACCTGATTCAACGATAAGATTGAATCCTGACTTAGTAACCTCACTTACATAGACAACTACATTAGGACCCATCGGAGTAATCATTACCACCGGAGTTTCAATTGACAGGGATGTAAACTCCTGATCGAATGAAACTGAAACTTCAGTTTGAGACAATTCAACTACACCAAAGTCCCTTGAATCGACTAATTCCATGGCTGTTTTCTCAGCACTATTAAGTCGAGACCTATTATGCTTAACTCCCGCTAATGACAGAGTTGCGATACCATAAATATCCACCCCTGAGAATGCGTTATCCTGAATATAGTCTGGTGATTCATCCAATATTACACCTAAATGCATATTTGGTCTAAACTTAGACTCATTTCCTTCCTCAACCTTTTCCGTTTCTCCAATATATCGGTAAAAAGATGGCTGAATCCTATCAATATCCTTAAGCACAACCTCATAGAGGTCATCGTTAATTGGAGTTATATTCTCCTTGATTTCCCTTCTTGAAGGGTCAATGAAGTTATTTGAATACATGTACCACCAATAGTTAGTGCTTGTTCCTACATAACCCCAACCAATAGTTTGTGCACTAGCACTTGGGGTAGAATATAATCTGTTACCATCACTTACGGCCAGCCCTTCAAAATAACCATCGTACTTAACTGCCGATGCATACGTACCTGTACCAAGTCTAGTGATACCGTTTACGTCTAACCTATCTGCTGGAGCTGTAGTACCCATACCAACATTTCCGGTTGCTTGCTGTGCATAAATCGCACTTGTTCCATTTTGCCAGTCATATAGGTGGAAGTCATCATTACCCAAAGAGCCCATTACCCATCGGTCACTATTCCCCGTTCGTAGAATAAAATAGTTGTTATCCGTTGCATTTGCCTTGTCAGCTATCACACCAGCCCAACTTGCAGTTGACGTTGCTTTCACAAAAGATGCAGCCGGATCTGATATCACCATTTTCATATCAGGTGCTACTGTTCCGATTCCTACGTTTGTTCCATTATCAAAAATCTGGGAACAAACAGCAGTAGTTCCGTTAGACTTTATTACCGTATTAGCCGTTGTGCAACCAACTGGGCCTGGAGCACCGGTTGCTCCGTCTGCTCCAGACGGGCCGTTTGCACCATCATTACCCACAGCACCTGTTGGGCCGATTGCTCCGTCATTTCCATCATTACCCGTTGGACCCATTGCTCCGGTAGCTCCTGTTGCCCCTGGGGCTCCGTCTGCTCCGTTCAATCCATTTGACCCATTAAATCCATTGTTTCCTGAAGGGCCTGTTGGGCCAATAGCACCTGCTAATCCATCATTTCCTGTTGGACCTTGTGCACCTGTAGCACCTGCTAATCCATCATTTCCTGTTGGACCCTGAGCACCTGTAGTACCTGCTAATCCGTCATTTCCTGTTGGACCTTGGGCACCTGTAGCACCTGCTAATCCATCATTTCCTGTTGGACCTTGTGCACCTGTAGTACCTGCTAATCCATCATTTCCTGTTGGGCCTTGTGCACCTGTTGCACCTGCTAATCCATCATTTCCTGTTGGGCCTTGTGCACCTGTTGCACCTGCTAATCCATCATTTCCTGTTGGGCCTTGTGCGCCTGTAGCACCTGCTAATCCATCATTTCCTGTTGGGCCTTGTGCACCAGTTGCGCCTGCTAATCCATCATTTCCTGTTGGACCCTGAGCACCTGTTGCACCTGCTAATCCATCATTTCCTGTTGGACCCTGAGCACCTGTTGAACCTGCTAATCCATCATTTCCTGTTGGGCCTTGTGCACCTGTTGCACCTGCTAATCCATCATTTCCTGTTGGGCCTTGTGCACCTGTAGCACCTGCTAATCCATCATTTCCTGTTGGACCTTGTGCACCTATTGTACCTGCTAATCCATCATTTCCTGTTGGACCCTGAGCACCTGTTGCACCTGCTAATCCATCATTTCCTGTTGGACCTTGTGCGCCTGTAGCCCCTGCTAATCCATCATTTCCTGTTGGGCCTTGTGCACCTGCTGCTCCGTCAATACCGTTTGTACCATCAAGACCAGCCGCGCCAGTAGGGCCCATTGCACCAGTTGTTCCGTCCAATCCATTCGTTCCATCTACACCGTTGGCTCCCGTAGGACCCATTGCTCCGGTTGATCCGTCTAAACCATTTGTTCCGTCTAAACCAGCTGCGCCTGTTGAGCCAGCTGCTCCA
>JBLFWJ010000102.1:0-12105 GCA_047611425.1 Bacteroidia bacterium
ACAACGATGCGGCAAAAAATGATAGTAAAGTTTTTTTCATAGTGTGAATTTATGTGGGGTTGGATTAATTAGAATTTGCTTTTTGGCTAAATCTTACTCATTCACCTTTACCAAGGTCTCGCTCAACTTCCTCCATCTGAAGGAAATCAACCGCCTCTTCGATGGTTGGAGTAATATTTAGAATTGTGTCTAGTTGGGATATTGAAATCAACTTGGCCACAGACCGTTGAAGTCCTGTCAAGACAAATGTTCCGTTGCTATTCTTACATAGACGATTGGCAACTAAAATTGCACTTAGTCCTGAAGAATCACAATAACGGGTATCTGTAAGGTCAACGATCAAGTTCTTAAACTCATCTGCGTTAAGAACCACAAGTTCCGACTTTAAGGCCGGAGATACATGGCTGTCAAGCTTTTCAACCTTAACTTTAACCAACGCGTAATTATCCTTTTTATCTACTTCAAAGTTCATATCTCTCAGGGCTTTTTACAAAAGTAGTGATTTTCCAATCACTTATAATCGTTCAATCATGTTGTTTCTGACGGTACAACCTGTCCCGAAAGTAGGTAAAGCACCGCCATTCTAATGGCTACTCCATTTTCTACTTGATCAAGAATGATGCTATTTGAGCCATCTGCTACTTCTGAGGTTATCTCTACCCCTCTATTTATGGGCCCAGGGTGCATTACGGTTATATCTTTTCCAACTTTTTTCATTACAGCAGAATTTAACTGATACTGAAGACTGTACTCCCGAAGGGAGGGAAAGTAACCTACATCTTGCCTTTCGAGCTGAATTCGCAACATGTTTGCTACATCACACCATTGAAGCGTTTCGAGTAAGTTGGTTGAAACGTTCACTCCTAACTCCGATATGTATTTAGGCAAAAGACTATTTGGCCCACAAACGGTTACCTCGGCCCCAAGTTTTTGAAGGCAGAAAATGTTTGAAAGTGCTACTCTGGAATGAAGAATGTCTCCAACGATAGCCACTTTTAGCCCCTTTACAGAACCATGTCGTTGTCGTATGGAAAATCCATCAAGCAAGGCCTGGGTAGGGTGTTCATGCGCTCCGTCACCAGCATTAATAATCTTTGAGCTAACGTGCTTCGAAAGGAACTTAGCTGCCCCTGGTTCAGGGTGCCTCATCACAATCATATCCACCTTCATTGCTAGGATATTATTGACAGTATCAATCAACGTTTCACCCTTCTTTACGGAAGAAGCTGCGGCAGAAAAGTTAATTACATCGGCTGACAATCTTTTTTCAGCCAACTCAAAAGAAAGCCTTGTACGCGTAGAATTTTCGAAAAACAGATTGGCAATTGTGACATCACGAAGTGACGGCACTTTTTTTAATGGACGATTGATAATATCCTTAAAGCGATCGGCAGTAGAAAAAATGAGATTAATGTCTTCGGGCGTAAGATCTTTGATTCCTAAAAGATGGTCAACCGAAAGTCTGCTCATTGCTTTGATTCTGAGAATAAGGTTACTGAATCTTCATCGTTGCCTAAAAGGCTCACTTCTACCCTTTCGCTACTGATTGTATCAATGGTAGTTCCAACGTACTTTGGTTCGATCGGTAGCTGCCTACTAAATCTTCTATCTATTAGAACAAGCAGTTCAACTGTTCTGGGTCTTCCAAAGGAAAGCATTGCATCTAGTCCGGCACGTATCGTTCTTCCAGTGAAGAGCACGTCATCGACTAAAACAACCCGCTTATCTTCTAATTGAAAATCAATTGAAGTATCAGCAGGAAGAATGGGAATTTCCCTTCTTCTCAAATCATCACGGTTAAGTGTTGCGTCTAGTTTTCCGAAAAGAATTTCGGAGTTTCCTGTTAGCTCCTTTAATCGACTATGCACTCTTTGTGCTAGAACAACTCCTCGTGGCTGTAAGCCAAGAATTACTGTATTTAGAAAGTCATCGTGATCCTCGATGAGCTGATGGCAAATCCGATCAATCATCAATCCCAATTGGGCTTTATCGACTATCGTTCTTCTTTCCGCACTCATTAGGTTCACAAATGTAGCTATCCACGTAAAGTATTAGGCAAAAAAAAGCCCCGGTAAACCGGGGCTTTGATCATTATTTTTTCGACTTCTTCTCCGATTCTTGCATCGAAGCTTTCAAGCTGGACAGAGCGTCCAGATCTCCAAGAGTGGTCTTTTCCAGATTGTCTGTCATCTTCTTCATCGCTTTGGACGTTCCCGCCTGTGCCGACTTTTTGGTTACTGGTGCAGATTTCTCTATTGTGCTTGGATCAGCATAAGTATGAGCGTGCGATACAATAATCTTTCGCGACTCTTTACTGAACTCAATCACTTGGAATTTCAAGGTTTCGTCAAGGTTTCCTTTAGACCCGTCTTCTTTTGCAAGATGACGCTTAGGGCAAAAGCCTTCAACTCCATAAGGAAGCATTACAACTCCACCTTTGTCATTCATTTGAGTAACAGTGGCTTCGTGATCTGTTCCTTCAGCAAATACAGTTTCGAATACATCCCAAGGATTCTCCTCCAACTGCTTGTGCCCAAGACTTAATCTTCGGTTCTCAACATCAATCTCCAATACTTGAACATCAAGATCTGCCTCCAAAGAAGTAAACTCAGATGGATGCTTAATCTTCTTGTTCCAAGAAAGGTCAGAGATGTGAACTAGTCCGTCAACACCTTCTTCCAATTCAACGAAGATTCCGAAGTTGGTAAAGCTCTTCACTTTAGCAGTGTGCTTGCTTCCAACAGGATACTTGGTTGTAATGTCTGTCCAAGGATCTGGAACCAATTGCTTCATTCCAAGAGACATCTTTCTTTCCTCACGGTCAAGAGTCAAGATGACTGCGTCAACTTCGTCACCTACTTTAAGGAAGTCTTGTGCGCTTCTCAAGTGCTGAGACCAGCTCATTTCAGAAACGTGGATTAAGCCTTCAACGCCTTCAGCCACCTCAATGAATGCACCGTAATCGGCCATAACCACAACTTTTCCTTTGATTTTGTCTCCAACTTGAAGCTCAGCACTTAGAGAATCCCAAGGATGAGCACTCAATTGCTTGATACCAAGAGCAATTCTCTTCTTGTCATCATCGAAGTCAAGAATAACCACGTTGATTTTCTCATCAAGTGTAACCACTTCTTCAGGATGCTGAACGCGTCCCCAAGAAAGGTCGGTAATGTGAACAAGTCCGTCAACACCGCCAAGGTCGATGAATACACCATAACTAGTGATATTCTTAACGATACCTTCAAGTACTTGACCTTTCTCCAACTTACCAATGATCTCCTTCTTCTGCAATTCAAGCTCAGCCTGAATAAGTGCTTTATGAGAAACCACAACGTTCTTAAATTCGTGGTTGATCTTAACAACCTTGAATTCCATTGTCTTACCAACGTAGACATCGTAGTCACGAATTGGCTTAACATCAATCTGAGATCCTGGAAGGAATGCCTCTATACCGAAGATATCGGCAATAAGACCACCTTTAGTTCTACACTTAATCTGACCTGTGATTACTTCATCATCCTCCATAGCCTTGTTGATACGCTCCCATGATCGTAATGCACGTGCCTTACGGTGAGACAATGCCAACTGGCCGTTTTTATCTTCCTTCTTATCAACATAAACCTCAAGTATATCACCTACAGTAAGATCTGGGTTGTATCGAGTTTCTGATCTAGAGATAATACCTTCTGACTTGTAGCCGATATTTACAACCAATTCTTTCTTAGTTGCTCTTACAATCTTTCCGTCAATTACATCGTTTTCTTCAACTGGTGTAATTGTGTCATTATACATTACCTCCATCTGAGCTTGCTCATCAGCAGGGTAAAGTATTCTCTTCTTGTCCATTGATCCCCAATCAAAGTCTTCAGGACGAACTGGATCAGGATCCTTAATAGTAAAATCACGCTTAGGTGCTTCTTCCACAACCTCCTCTACAACATCATCAGATGATGCTTCAGGAGTTGCTTCAACCTCAGCTTCACCTTCATCTTCAACCTCAACATTAGCTTCTACTTCTAGAGCCTTCTTACGAGGACGTTTTGGTTTAGCGTCTGTAGCTTCCTTCTTCTCAGCAACAGGAGCAGCTTCCTCAACCTTCTCTTCAGCTGGAGCCTCTTGAGCAACAACTTCTTCTTTGGCAGGAGCTTCTTCCTTAGCAGGTGCCTCAGCAACTGGAGCTTCCTCCTTTACTTCTGGTGTTTCTGCAACTGGTTCTTCTTTTTTCTCAGCAGGCTTGGCTGCTTTTTTGGCTGGAGATTTCTTAGCCTTTGGAGTTTCGTTGGCAGCAGCGTTTTCAGCTGTCTCCTCTACCTTATCTTTTTTGTCTTCGGCCATTTTGGCTTCAATTTGTATTCAAACCTTGGTCTATAGGGAATGAAGAAGTTTAAATTTGCAGTTGATTATTGACCGTACCGCTCCGATTTTTCGGGCCGCGAAAGTACATATTCATATAATCATTAACAATAGCCGCAGGGTTATTATTGTATTTAAAGCGCACATGAAGCAGTTTGATGTACCGGAATTTTACCGGTCGGAGATTATAGGAAGGATCAAAAACGCACGAAAGGCAAAAGATCCAATGAAGAAAGATGTAACGCCAACTACCCTCGATTTTGGGAATGTTCGTTTCCACATCGCGCGTCATTTTGGCTTCTGCTATGGAGTAGAAAACGCAATCGAAATCTCCTACAGAGCAATAGAAGAGAATCCAGACAAGCGAATATTTCTTCTCAGCCAGATGATTCACAACCCAATGGTGAATGCTGATTTGCAGGACAGAGGCATTAAATTCATCATGGATCCTCAGGGAAATCAGTTCGTTCCTTGGAGTGAAATCACATCCGATGATATCGTTATCGTTCCAGCGTTTGGAACCACGGTTGAAATTGAGAATCAACTCGAAGAAATTGGAATTGAGGTAAAGAAGTACAATACGACTTGCCCGTTTGTAGAGAAAGTTTGGAAGCGATCATCTAAGTTGGGTAATGGTAGCCACACCGTAATAATTCATGGCAAGCCCGACCACGAAGAAACAAGAGCGACATTTTCGCATTCTTCTCAAAATGCCAAATCACTTGTTGTCAAGAATATCGAGGAAACGACTGCTTTGGGTGAAATCATTCTCGGCACACGGCCAATCTCAGAATTTGAATCTCTATTTGGCAACAGAGTTTCTAAAGGCTTTGACATGAACACCGATCTCAAAAAAATCGGAGTCGTTAATCAAACGACCATGCTTGCTTCGGACACTCAAGGAATTGCAGATCACCTTCGGGATGTGATGGTTGAGAAATTTGGAGAAGAAGAGATTAAGGCTCATTTTGCAGATAACCGCGATACCTTGTGTTACGCTACAAACGATAATCAGCAGGCCACTTACGGTTTGCTTGAACTCGAAGCTGACCTTGCCATTGTTGTTGGAGGGTACAACAGCTCAAACACTTCCCACTTGGTTGAACTGTGCGAAACGAAGTTTCCTACCTATTATATAAACGGTGATCAAGAAATTCAATCGAAAGGCCAGACCTGGCATTTTGATATGCACGATTCTGAACGGAAGCTTTCTGATGAATTCATTCCCAATAAAGAAGTGGTTGATGTAATCCTCACTTCAGGAGCCTCCTGTCCTGACGCGATTGTGGATAGCGTGATCCAAAAAGTTCTCTCGTATTTCGATGGACATGAATCAATGGATTCAGTACTTGACTCGACATTTGAAAAGGCATAAACAAGCCTTTTAATTTTACTGAGATGAAATCCAACCGTATGTGAATTTCACTCCATCTTCTAACGAAGTTTTCGACTTCCACCCAATTCTATCAGTGACTAAATCATTAGAAGAATTTCGCCCCATCACACCGATAGGGCCTTCAATATTCTTAATTCCAAGTTCTTTTCTCGAAATGAGAATCACCATTTTGGCGAGATTTTGAATGCTGATTATTTCCTCTGAGCCAATGTTAAATGGGCCAGATTCATGAGACGCCATTAGTGTCATTATTCCTTCTATACAATCATCGATATATAGAAATGACCTAGTCTGAGAGCCGTCTCCCCAAACTTCTATCTCACCTGCATTCTGTTCAGATACTTTCCTGCACAAAGCCGAAACGGCCTTTTCCCTCCCTCCTGTAAACGGCCCATTTGGTCCATAAATATTATGGAATCGCGCAATACAAACTGATAGTTGATGATTCCGCTGAGCGTTCAAATACAATCGCTCGCTGAATAATTTTTCCCAGCCATACTCACTATCCGGCTCTGCTGGAATAGCCGTGGATTCCGCACAATTTGGATTGCTCGGATCAGTCTGATTAAACTTTGGATAAACACAAGCCGAAGACGAGAAAAACAATCTTCCCGTCTTACTCTTAATGGCTTGATTACAAACGTTTAAGTTGATTAAGGCTGAATCGTGCATGATTGAATAGTCATGATCGCCTGTAAAAATGTAGCCAGCACCACCCATGTCTGCGGCAAGCTGGTACACTTGATCAAAACGTTCTTCAAAAACCTTTTCGCAGAACATTGGGTCTCGCAAATCCCCTTGAATGAATTGATCTGCTTTAGTTGGTTCAAATTCTGGGTGCTTAATATCAACACCGACCACGAAGTCTCCCCTTTCCTTAAGGCGCACTACCAAATGGCTACCAATGAATCCACCGGCACCTAAAACAACTACTCTCATAAATTAAAATGTCTTGGATCAAATGTAGGATGATCGATCAGGATTGTAAATCCATCCGTTCATTCACCCACCGATTTGCAACTTCCAACTGTTGATCTTGATTCAATTCTGAGTTATCCAAAATCTCAGCATCCTCTGCCTGAATTAATGGATTTTCCTTTCGGTGCGTATCCTCATAATCTCGACCCTGTAGATTGGCATTCACTTCCTCTAAAGTTATGGCTTGCCCTTTGGCTGAAATCTCATCAAACCTCCTTTGTGCACGAATTTTAGGGTCTGCGGTCATAAAAATCTTCAGTTCGGCATTTGGAAATACTGCCGTTCCAATATCTCGGCCATCCATTACGACACCTCCGTTCTGGCCCATCGCATGCTGAATATTCTGCATGAATAATCGAACTTCCCGAATTACACTCACTTGACTAACCAGCTGCGAAACCGCCATCGTTCTGATCTCCTCCTCTACATCCTCTTTATTCAAAAGCGTGCGTGAACGGCCTTCTTCCTCATTGAACGAAAAGGAAATCGAAACATCATCAAGCGAAGCAATAATTTCTTCTTGATCTAGATGCGTTTTACTAACCCAACCGTTTCTTATACAATGCAGCGTAATGGCCCGATACATGGCTCCAGAATCAACATAAACGTATCCTAATTGTTTGGCCAATGCCTTGGCCATGGTACTTTTACCGCATGAAGAATAGCCATCGATGGCTATGGTGATATTAGCCATCTTCTCGCACAGACTTAATCTTTTTCTGCTTCTCCTTTTTAGGTTTTCTTGCACGCTTTATGTGCTTACCCAAATGCGTTCGAATAGAAATATGGTTCGTACCGCCAGCTTGGTGATAAGTGGCCCGAGAATAACAGATATGAAATCTGTTTAGACGTATACCTAGCCCCCATGAAAACCCAGCTGTTCCTGGCTTAGTAGGCACCTTTAATTCCTGCCTCCTACCGTAATTGTATGCAATGCTGGCCGTAATAATTTTGGCGATGTACACCTCACCACTGAAAACAAAATGGCGCATAATCCCGTCCGCAACATCACCAACGGTAACTTTATCTTCTACAATTTCTCCAGTTAAGGGATCTACTGATGGTCCTGAATTAGTAGGGTCATCATAGGTCATATCCGGTCGTTGTAGATCACGGATTGTCATCGACAATCTCAGCGGGACATACTTTAAGCGATGAGAAAGTGTTAGGTGCAATTTGATAGGTAGCGGTTCTCGATTAGTGCCGTTATACGCTGTAAACTGGCCACCGGCATTATTCATCACCAATCCTATACTCCAGTTTGTTTTGGGATCCAAAAAGAGAAAACCAAAATCAGCCGCCATTCCGAAGGAATTGTAACTGGCTAACTGCGAATAAATCGCTTTAGCATTCACCCCAAAATGGAAATACTTGTTCAATTGTTTTGACCATGCCACATTAAATGCTGTTTCATTTGCATTGAATGTTCCAAGAACATTTCCCGTTACATCTGTCTGGTCAAAGCTCCCATAACCAACGTACTGAATTGCGAAATTGAGCATGCCCACCTTCTTAAAACGGTTGGCGTAGGCAACGTGGCCATAATTAATTCCAGCGTAATAATTGGTGAAGTTGGTGGTAAGATGCTGATGCATGCTTGTGTCCAACAATGCTGGATTCTGGCCTACCAAGTTGATGTCGCCATCCTTGACTGCCGTTTGATAACCGCCTAATCCACCAACCCGTGCGGATTGAACTAAATCTAAAAAGGCATAGGTACTACTGCCTCCTAACTGGGCATAAGCAGAATTTGTAAAGACAAGAATTACAGCTAAGAATAAGCTGCGAATCAATACGGGCATGGGGGCAAATTAAGTGATTCTTGTCGGCAGTAACGAAGTTGGTGCTGTCTTATTACAAACAGATGTAGAAATACTTTGGTCAGCATACTTTGACCGACATTCCGTTATACGGGCTTAGGTCGATTTCACTTTTTTGGAATATCCCAAAAACGGTCGACCCGCTTCCCGTCATCGATGAATACAATGCACCTATATTGTAGAGCGAAGTTTTCAGTTTCTCAATTTGCGGGTAGGAAGGAAAAAGAGAATCCTCAAAGCCATTTTTAACCTTTCCTTTCCATTCTTCAGGCGTAGACTTCATTAATTCCAAAAGGCTGAATTCCGGAGTACCTAGGAGTACATTTTTGTACGCCTCTGCCGTGCCAATATGTAATCCTGGATTCACCAAAACCAATTGATACGATGAGAGGTCTAGATTAATAGTCTTCATCACCTCTCCTGTTCCCGTTACCAACTTAGGTGCATTGTCCAAAAAGAAAGGACAGTCGCTCCCAAGTTTTCCAGCATATTTTTCCAATTGCTGGTTATCCAGTTGCAACTCAAATAAATCATTCAACATTTTAAGGGTGAATGTGGCATCGGCACTACCCCCACCCATTCCTGCCCCAATTGGAATAACCTTATGTAAGTGGATTTTTACTGATGGTAGATCAAAATCATCGTGAAGTAAACGATAGGCCCGTTCACATAAGTTACCCTCCGAATCGCCAGGAATTTCAATGCCTGTCGAACTAAACTCAACCTTCCCCTGTCCATCTCCACTAGGAACTATTTCCAGAATGTCTTTCCAATTTACCGGATAGAAAACACTTTCAATCTCGTGAAAACCGTCCGCTCTTCTCGAGAGAATGTTCAGTCCAATATTGATTTTAGCATTGGGGTAACTAATCATACTGCGAAAGTAAAATTCGCATTTCAATCAAATGACAATTTGACTTTTGATGATTGATTATAGCGGTAAACAGCAGTGGATCATGTAGGCAGATTCTCACTAGACACATCAAGCGAATTGGTAGGACATGAATTCGTTTTCGCCTTAGGGCTATTAACAAGCCATTTCTGGCCGGCAATTCTTACCAAGCTGGACATTGATCAAAACCACAGATTAGGTAAGGAACTTGAGATTCTCCAAATACTAAAGCTCTAGGTTGCTCCAACTCAAAGTTTGAACAATCTGATTCATTCATAGTTTAGCTTGACCCAAAGCCACTACCTGTTAGCCAACCAACCGTATTTTCTTTTGTAGTATCGATATTCGAATCCATGAAAATCTTCGTTACAACCCTTTCTGTTCTTCTACTTTTTCCAGTTCTAATCTTCGCACATGAGAACACGGGATCTGGTTTTGTTGCTGGATTTAGCCACCCCATACTTGGTCTGGATCACTTGTTAGCCATGATTTCCGTAGGCGTGTTGAGCGCCCAAATGGGAGGCCGCGCTATCTGGACAGTTCCAGCGACATTCGTTGCCTTTATGCTTGTAGGAGGGTTAATGGGAATTGGTTCGAATGAAGAATCCTACATTGAACCGGGCATCGCACTTTCCGTTGTCCTACTAGGATTGGCAATCGGCTTTCAACGGAACTTCCCCACTTTTCTCGTGATGGGTTTTGTGGCATTATTCGGAGCGCTTCATGGCTTTGCTCACGGTGTAGAAATGCCAAGCATTGCACATCCAATGTATTATAGTTTTGGGTTTGTTATTGGAACCATTGGCATACACCTAGCAGGAGTACTAATTGGTAACGTAGGTACTAGTAGACCGCAAATGAAGATGTTACTACGGTTTACTGGAGTATTCGTAGCCGGAATGGGAATGCAAATGCTGATTGGCTAGAAGCAAAAGCCCTATTTTCAATGCTGTAAATCGATGAAGGCTATTGAATAAAATGACAGAAAGAACCACGTTCATTCCTTACGGGAACTCAGCTGAAACCTCTATCGATTATTTACTAGGCATTATTGAGGATGCCAGAACAACCACTCTTCAACGGGTTTATGACCTTTCATTAGAGGAACTTCATTGGCAATACGATGAAGGATGGAATACAATCGGAGCCCTGCTATCCCACATCATTTCAAGTGCCCATGTGTTCAGAATTGAGTTTATCGAAGAACGAGAAATGACCAAGCAGGAAAGCGACTTATACGTTCCTGGGTTGGAAATGGGAAAGTTCATTCCTCAACTAATTACAAATCAAACTGCAGAAGACTATGCGCTTCTATTGGCAGAATCTAAAACTCTATTAATTGAGCAAATTCAGAAATTAAGCAAAGAGGACTTTTTCAAAAAGAGAGACGGTTACAATCCAAAAACAGGATACAATTTGGCTTGGGTGCTTTATCACTTAGCTGAAGATGAAGTTCATCACAGAGGACAAATTAGTATCGTCAGAAAGCTTTTCAAAAAGGCTAAAGGAGATGGAACAATTTAAAATTCGCCTTGCTCAGGGCCATTGTATTCCCAATTAGATTTTTGAGGATCTTGCAGCAAAATTCCCACTATGCTGTTGATTAAGAATATCAAGCAATTAGTTCAGGTTAGAGAATCTGGAACCGACTCCATTAAAGGTACGGCCATGGCCGAATTGCCCTCTATCGAAAACGCTTGGTTGCAAATCAAGCATGGTATTATTCAGGATTACGGAACGATGGACAATTGTCCGGAAGATCCAAAAGAAGTAATCGATGCCACAGGAAAACTGGTAACTCCTGCATGGTGCGATTCGCACACGCACTTGGTCTTTGCCAAAACCAGAGAAGAAGAATTTGTTGACCGAATCAAAAGCCTGACATACGAGGAGATAGCAGCCAAAGGTGGCGGTATTCTCAACTCTGCGAAGAAGCTTGGGGTTACTTCCGAGGATGAGTTGTACAAAGATGCCATGTCTCGTTTAGATGAGATTATGCATTTGGGAACCGGGGCTGTTGAGATCAAAAGTGGTTACGGCCTTTCAGTTGAGAACGAGCTGAAAATGCTTCGGGTGATCAAGCGATTGAAAGAGAATCATCCACTCACCATTAAAGCAACATTCCTTGGGGCACATGCCATTCCAGCGGAACACAAGCAAAACAGAGCTGAGTATATCCGACTGGTAAAGGAAGAAATGCTACCGATAATCTCTAAGGAAGGCTTGGCAGATTACGTAGATGTATTCTGTGAAACGAACTATTACACTCCAGAAGAAACTGATGACATCTTAAAAACAGCTGCCAACTTTGGATTGAAGCCGAAAATCCACGTAAATCAATTCAATTCCATTGGTGGGATTGATGTAGGTATTGCTAATAAAGCAATTTCGGTGGATCATCTGGAAGTGATGACAGAAGCCGATAAAAAGAACCTTGCTAACAGTTCTGTTATTCCAACGGCCCTTCCCTCCTGCTCATTCTTTTTGAGTATTCCATATGCTCCGGCAAGAGACATGATCGAAAGCGGTTTACCACTTTGTTTGGCAACCGATTACAATCCTGGAAGCACACCTAGTGGCAACATCCCATTCGTGCTGAGTTTGGCCTGCATCAAAATGAAAATGCTTCCCGAAGAAGCCATTAATGCGGTAACCATGAATGGAGC
>JBLFWJ010000103.1:0-11939 GCA_047611425.1 Bacteroidia bacterium
TTCAACTTGATCCACAACAGCCAATTTAAAGCCTAAGTTGTAATCGCGTTGACTGCGTCTTTTCCCTTTCGTCTCTCCTTCTTTCATAATAGGTCGATTTTTCGTCAACCTATTCTAGGACGAGACATAGGATAAAAATGAAAGGCCCGTCAATAATTGACGGGCCTTTTTCATGCAGAGTGCTGTAATTATTAGCCTTGAGCCCCAGCACGCTTTGCTTTTCGTGCAATGCGTTTCTTCTTGTTTTTGGCCTTGTCGTAAAGTGTGAAAACACGACTTATGTTGAATCCAAAATGAATGTCACCTTTTAACCAATCTCCGTTGTTTTCTGTAATGAACCCCTTTTCAATCATACTTCGTGAGTTCGTAAAATGAAGCTGGAAAACGTGCCCACCGGTTTCAATATCAACACCAATTGAAAGTGCATCTCGTCTTGGGTTGCCACCAATATCTGAAACAACCTGACCATCAGGAACCCAAAAATATTCGGCTTGAATAGCAACGCTTTTGCTCACTTTTACTCGGCCGCCCGCACCTAAACCGAAAATGTCATTGCGATCGGCCGGTGACTCTACCAAGTTATGGTGAACCATTGTAGGCGTTAACTGCAATGAAACCGGACCAAGTTGTCTCGCAATCATCACTTGGTATGCGTAGCTCATTCTAGAACTAAAATGATGTGTGCGATTGTTGTCTGGCCATTTCAATGTTTTTATAGTCATCGAGGCAAAAAGTGTAATAGATAAAGGCATCTTTCGCTTGCCCTTACTCTGGCGCATCACTCTATACTTCGTGAAAAAGTCGTATGTCTTTTCGTAGCTGCTTCTTCCGAAACCGATATCCCAAGCGTCAAATATTCCATATTCAAAACCAAGTCGAATATTGGCTTCGTCTAACCCAAACAGCTCGTAGGCACTTCCATTTACCCGTCCAAAACGATGACTGGCAATGAAGTTAAGCTGGCCTTGGGCATTGGTTTCTATCGAGTGCCCATTGATGATTCTGGTCGTTTTAAACGTTCCGATGGCATACTCGGTCGTTTCCTCTTCCATGTCATCCAACAAAGACATTAGGTCATCGTCATCCTGAGCAAAAGAGACGGATGGAAAAACGAACAGAAGAATAAGTAGCGGGTAGAGCTTCCTCATATTACTTTTTGTACGGTTTGCATTCAGCAACAATGGTGGTCTTTACTGTTTCGGCAATCTTTTTCTGTACCGGTCCAGGAATTTTAATCTTAAAGTCGGCCAACTTGATATCGAAAACGGAATTCAACGTAAGAGCCTCAGCGCTTTTGGTTATTGTGCCTTCGGCTTTGTATGATTTTGTAACGCCATGGATTGTAAGATCACCTTCCACGGTGGCTTTATGCTCTCCGTCTTTTGCCAACTCGTCCATTCCTGGTGAAGAGATTTTTCCTTTGAAAGTGGCTTTCGGGAACTTGTCAGACTCAACATACTTTTCGTTGAAATGCTCCTGCATAAGTGCCTTCTTGAATTCAAAGCTTTTCATCAAAGCGGTAAAGGCGACATCTCCATTGGCCATGTTCACGATGGCGCTAGCTTGGTGATTTTTAGCTTCAATATCCTCCACTGGAGTGGTAGAGAAAAACGTAATGGAGGCTGAACGTGTGAAGAATTTCTGAGCGGAAACTTGACCGATGGCCATTACCGCAATTGCAAATAGTGTGATTGTCTTTTTCATAATCGTAGTTTTAGTTGTTAAGTGCGCCTGCAGTTATCCAAGATTCCATCTGTAGAATTTGACAGCCCGTAAGAGGCTGAGCCGGTGGCATTGTTTGGTTATTCACCACCAATTCCAGCATAGATCCATTGTCAACTTTAGCTTTCACATTTCCGTAGTTTTCAAAAAGTATTCCATTTCCTCCAGCAACGTGACAGCCTGGTGTAGAACAGTTTCCTTGGATCATTGGTAAAATATCAGCAGCGTAGGAAACATCAATATTGTCACATTCTGATTCGTTAAGTTGATCTTCAAATTCGTAGAGTTCCTCTACGTTATCGTAATAGCAACCCTGACTAAAAATCAGAATGGCGGAAAGCATTGCTAGTGTTTTTCTCATATCAATTGTTCAATGCGCCTTCTTCGATCCAAACGCGTACCACTTGTAATTTACAGCTGTCTAGTTTCGGTTGGTTTGGTGGCATTGCGGAATATCCGCTTTCGTGATTAATTACTTGGTACAGGGCGTAATCGGATATTTCAAAGATCTGTTCGTAGTTGGTTAATGGGAAACCCCCAACACTTGCAGTTCCAAGATGACAGCCTTTGCACCGTTGCTCAATTAGCGGAAGAATATGATCGGCAAACGAAATATCCATAGAATCACAGATCAAGTCCGTGCATGCATTATTCCTAGCGCCTTGATCTATCCATGCTTCTACCTTCGAGATTTGATCATTCGTCAATTCAATAGAAGTAGATGGCGGTGGCATGATGTCTTGAAGATCGATCTCGTTAAGGATTGTATACAGCTTGCTTTCTTCAGATTTACCGGGTTCGAATACACCAGAGTTTTTGATGTCATCATAGCTCTCTAGAATAATTCCATGTTGAGCGGTTTGAGAATCGTGGCAACCAGATTGAGCGCAATTTGCGTTCAGAAACGGCAAGATGTCATTGACAAAATAGACTGTATCAGAATCACATACAGGTGAGATGGTCATACCATAATCTGGTATAACAGCTTCGTGCTTGCAAGATGAAACACCAGCAATCAAAACAACGAGAATTACGAGGAGATAATTTTTCACTCGACAGGAAAACAATTGGTCAATACAACATCCATCAACATTCCTGTGCATCTTCCTTTTAAGGTTATTGCCGCACCAGGGCTTGCCGAAAACTCACTTACACTTGGGTCAATCGTTGCGCTTACGCCTCCCATCATGGCGGTTTCGGCTGCTAGAATAACTACGGTGTTGCCTTCAGCATCTTCAGAAACTTCATCAATTGTACCCGAAACTTCGATTACCTGATCAAGGTAGCTGGCATTTGCCGCTGCTTCATCTGCTTCAAAATCTGCAAATAAATCATCTGCAGAAACGGTTGCAACTGCGCTTTCCGCATCAATGTCCCGATGAGGCTTATTGAACATTTTGTATGCAACGAACCCTCCTATAAGGCAAGCGACAAGAATTCCGATAACGACTTTTTTCATGATGATGTGATTAAATGCGCTTGGCCAAAGAAGAAGAGAACATTGGCATAAAAGACACCCGTCTTTTCAGAGTTTTTAATATTCATCTGTTAGATCTCCGCTTTTAAAGAAAGAATACTGATCGGTTACCTTTGCCACCTTTCATTTCAGAATGACAAACAATCAATTAATAGCACTCAAGCGACCCATCGACCAAGTTGGTGTGGAAGAAAGGGTTGCACGATTCCAAACCCGAAGCATAAAGACGGAGGCGAAAGTTCAAGGGCTGAAGATGGCTTTGAACATGATCGACCTGACAACGTTAGAGGGAAAAGACACCGAGGGAAAGGTGCGGCAAATGTGCTACAAGGCAGTGCATCCGCATGATGCGTTGTCAGGCCTACCGACTGTAGCAGCCGTTTGCGTTTATCCTACTTACGTGGCCATTGCCAAGGATGCGCTTCAGGGAACTGGGGTAAAAGTGGCTGCAGTTGCTACCGCATTTCCATCTGGTAACTCATCCCGAAAGATTAAACTGGCAGACACTAAAATTGCTGTTGACGCTGGTGCAGATGAAGTTGATATGGTTATTTCCAGAGGAGAATTTCTCTCAGGCAATTACAAGTTTGTGTTTGATGAGATTGCCGCAATAAAGGAAGCTTGTGGCAACGCAAGACTTAAAGTGATCTTGGAAACAGGCGAACTCTCAACATTGGATAATGTGCGGCACGCAAGTGATATTGCGATGCACGCAGGAGCGGATTTCATCAAAACATCCACCGGTAAAATCAGCCCAGCCGCCACCATGCCAGTTACGCTGGTTATGTTGGAAGCGATTCGGGATTTCTATTACGAAACGGGAAAGATGATTGGAATGAAGCCAGCAGGAGGAATTAGCAAATCGAAGTTGGCTTTGCATAATCTGGTAATGGTGAAAGAAACATTAGGTGATGCTTGGTTAAGCAACGAATGGTTCCGTTTTGGAGCAAGTAGCTTGGCCAATGACCTGCTTATGCAATTGGCAAAGCAAGCAGAAGGAAGATATCAAGGATTGGACTATTTCAGCAAAGACTGATGGCAAAAAAGAAAGAAAACACACTCGATTTCGGTTCCAAATGGGACTATTCTTCGGCACCTGAAAGTGCAGGTCATGCTGAGATTAAGAAAGAATACGGGCTCTACATCAATGGTAAATTCGTGAAGGCTGAAGGCGGGAAGAAGTTCGCTTCCATCAGTCCAAGTTCCGAAAAGCATTTGGCGTATTTCGCTGAAGCATCCGAAAAGGATGTGGACAAAGCGGTAAAGGCGGCACGAAAAGCGTACAATGAAGTTTGGGGCCCAATGCCTCCAAAAGAACGTGCTAAGTACATTTTCCGAATTGCAAGATTGATGCAAGAAAGGGCTCGCGAATTTGCGGTTCTCGAAAGCATGGATGGCGGAAAACCAATTCGAGAGAGTCGGGATGTGGATGTGCCGACAGCGGCCAACCACTTCTTCTATTATGCTGGTTGGGCGGATAAATTGGAATATGCCTTCCCGGGTAAAACAGCAAAGCCAGTTGGCGTAGCTGGGCAGATTATTCCTTGGAATTTTCCATTGTTGATGGCAGCGTGGAAGATTGCACCAGCATTGGCTTGTGGCAATACGGTTGTGTTAAAACCAGCAGAGACCACTCCGCTCACAGCAATGAAATTGGCAGAATTGATTCATGATTCTGGAATTCCAGCCGGAGTTGTAAACATCGTTACGGGAGCAGGTGCTACAGGAGCCGCAATTGTCAACCACCCAGACGTAAACAAGGTTGCTTTCACGGGATCAACTGGAGTTGGTAAGATTATTCAGAAGGCAATTGCTGGAACGAAAAAGACTGCAACGCTTGAATTAGGAGGAAAAGCTGCAAACATCATTTTTGATGATGCACCGATTGATCAAGCCGTTGAAGGAATCATCAATGGAATTTTCTTCAACCAAGGGCATGTTTGCTGTGCAGGATCTCGACTCTTCGTTCAAGAGAACGTGAAGGACAAGGTGATTAAGAAATTGAAGGATAGAATGAGCACGCTGATTGTTGGTGACCCGATGGACAAGAACACCGATGTTGGGGCGATCAATTCGAAAGAACAATTGAATACGATTAACAAATACTTGAAGATTGGGGTTGAGGAAGGAGCAGAAATCTATCAGCCGGATTGCTCACTTCCCAAGAAAGGGAATTGGTGCAAGCCAACGCTGTTTTTAGAAGCATCTCAAAGCCATCGTATAGTGCAAGAAGAGATTTTCGGCCCTGTACTTACAGTTCAATCTTTTAGAACGATTGACGAAGTGATTGATAAGGCGAATAACACACCTTTCGGCTTGTCGGCTGGGGTTTGGACTGATAAAGGATCTAAGATATTCAACCTTACCACCAAGCTAAGAGCTGGAGTTGTTTGGGCAAATACCTACAATAAGTTTGATCCAACCTCACCGTTTGGTGGATACAAGGAAAGCGGGTACGGGCGCGAAGGTGGTTTACATGGTTTGATGCCATATCTAAAATTAAGCTAACCGCAAAGACGCGGAGGTATCGCAAAGGGCGCTGAGAAAATGAATAATGAAACTGCAATATTGACTGAGAATGAGCTCGCAACTGAGGTCATTGGATGTGCCATTGCGGTTCATCGTGCTTTAGGCCCTGGCTTGCTTGAAAATGCATACCAGCAGTGTTTGGCGTATGAGTTAAAAAATTATGGATTTAAAGTAGAGGTTGAGAAAGCGATGCCTCTGATTTATGATGAGATTGAAATGGAATGCGGATATCGTGTTGACCTTTTGGTTGAGGACAAACTGATAATTGAGTTAAAAGCAGTTGAAGCTTTGAATGATGTGCACACAGCCCAAGTTATCACGTACTTGAAATTAAGTGAATGCAAGTTGGGTTTGCTTATTAATTTCAATGTGAGTCTACTCAAGAATGGAATAAAACGATTGGCAAATTAAACTCTAGGTTCTCTGTGAGATTTTCTCCGTGAACTCTGTGGTTAAACGATGAATGAAATGAATCGAATACCAGTAAACAAAACATACAAGATCTACATCGGAGGAAAGTTTCCTCGGACTGAGAGTGGTCGCTTTTATCCGGTTGAATTGAAGGATGGAACCGTAACCAACATCTGTTTAGGAAGTCGAAAGGATGCCCGAAATGCAGTTGTTGCGGCAAGAAACGCCTTCAGCGGATGGAGCTCAAGAGCGGCATTCAACCGAGGTCAAATCCTGTATCGCATTGCCGAAATGCTGGAAGGCAGAACCGGTCAATTTGTGGAAGAGTTGATGGCAGTTGGTGCTTCGAAGGCTGCAGCAACAAAAGAAGTGGAGGCTTCAATAGATCGTTGCGTTTATTTCGCTGGTTGGTGTGACAAGTACACGCAGCTGTTTGGAAGCATTAATCCAGTGGCATCTTCCCACTTCAATTTTAGTGTGCAAGAACCGACTGGTGTCGTAACAATTATTGCACCCGAATCACCATCCCTTCTTGGTCTTGTGAGTTCTATCATGCCGGTTATCGCTGGTGGAAACACCTGTGTTGTTTTGGCTTCTGAGAATTCACCTCATGTTGCTGTCACTTTTGCAGAGGTATTAAACTGCTCTGATGTTCCTGGTGGAGTAATCAATATTCTAACTGGAAAAGAGGACGAAATAGTGGAGCATTTTAGCTCGCATATGGATGTTAATGCGGTGGTCTATTGCCGAAACAAGCATCTCCAACTTATCAAAGAGAATGGATCTTTAAACGTTAAGCGCGTTTCTGATTGGAGCGAAAAAGATTGGTTTAAGGAAGGAGACGATCCGTACTTATTGCTTGAATTGCAAGAGGTTAAAACCACTTGGCACCCAATCGAAAATATCGCTGGAGCCAAATCAGGGTATTGATTACTGACTAATGTTCGACCCCTCTATGGCTTTGGTATTTCTTGTCATCATCTTTTTGTTGGTGGCACTTTACAGTGGAAAAGTGCGCGCGGAAGTCTCTTTTTTCATAGCTGTTACAGTACTTACAGTTACAGGAATTCTTACTCCGTCAGAGGCATTAAGCGGCTTTGCCAACGAGCAGTTGGCGGTAATCATGTTACTCCTGATTATCTCAGATACAATTAGAAAAACCGACATCATTGACCTTGTATTCAATCGTCTTTTTAAGGGGGCGAAATCCGTAAGTGGATTTATAATCAGGATGGTCGCGTTTGTTGCCCCTACATCAGCCTTTTTCAATAATACACCGCTTGTGGCGATGATGATGCCGTACGTGTATTCTTGGTCGAAACGGCACAAAACATCACCATCAAAATTGCTTATTCCGTTGTCGTATGCTGCCATTTTAGGAGGCTGCATGACACTTGTAGGAACCAGCACAAACCTAGTTGTAAACGGTATGGCCGTTGATGCCGGGTTCCCTTCCCTCAACATATTTGACTTTGCTTGGGTAGGATTTCCAATGGTGATTGTTGGAGGTGCTTACCTCACATTATTTGCTGATAAAATTCTGCCTTCGCACAAGGATGCGATGGATGAATTCAAAGCAGATTGGCGTGAGTATTTCGTTGAAACGGAGATTGAAAAGGGATCGGCCATTGTTGGAAAAAGTGTTGCAGATGCAGGTTTGAGAAACCTCTCAGGAAACTTCTTGGTGGAAATTATCAGAAGATCTGCAACGATAACACCAGTTTCCCCAGACCATATATTACGGGCGGGCGATAAGCTCATTTTTACTGGAGAAACCAGCAGTATTCCTGAATTGAAAAAACTTGAATTAGGATTATCACTTCCTAAAGAATGTGTGGCTGCCGAGCTATCTGATGTTGTGGAGGTGGTCGTTTCATTTAACAGTTGGCTGATTGGGAAGAAGGTGAAAAAATCGAATTTCCGGGGCAAGTATGATGCGGCAATTGTGGCAATCCACAGGAACGGTGAAAAGATCTCTGGTAAGATAGGAGACGTCAGCATTCAAGCTGGTGATGTATTGTTGCTTTTTGCCGGTCGTGATTTTGAGATTCGGTCTACAGGAAATGCATTTTATACGATTTCCAAAAAGCAGAACAGAAAGATTGAAACGCGCAAAGCGTTGATGATTATTGCGGGTGTCTTGGCTTCTGTGGTAGTATCGGCCAACACTGCTATGAGTTTGTTCAGCTGTCTGCTGTTGGTTCTTGCTTTTACATTCTTCACCAAAACATTGACCCTGACGGAAATTAAGCGCGGGGTAAACATCAATATGATGGTGATTATGGCGTTTGGTTTGGCCCTTGGAAAGGCCATGACGAATTCAGGCGCAGCCGAATTCATCGCAAACAATATCCTGAAAGTGGCCGAGCCATTTGGCCCTGTTGTGTTGCTGGGCGTGGTTTTTCTGGTCACCAACATATTGGCCAGTTACATGACCAATCTTGCAGCGGTTGCGATTATATTCCCAATTTCAGTAGGACTTGCTCAATCTCTGAACCTTCCCTTGGAGCCATTCATAATGATTGTAGCCTTTGGAGGAGCGGCCAATTTTATCACGCCAATTGGCTATCAAACTAACTTGATGGTCTATGGTTCGGGAGGCTATTCCTTCAACGACTTCATGAAGATCGGATTGCCGCTTACCATACTTTACATCGCCATCGGAACTGTATTGATGGCATGGCGCTATGGCCTAATCTAATTGATTAGGTCAGGTTCGGAACCTCTTCGTTTGAGAAGCCGTAAAGCTTATTCGCCTCTTCCTCCTTAAGTTTCATCACCAAGTTGAGTGCATCCGGTACCACGTCAGAACTAAGGACAATCAATGAACCTTTTACAGCATTGTCTACCGCGTATTTGATGGCTTCGGCCTCTGAAGGAATGATTCTTCGAGGCTTGGATGGATCTACCTTATCAATGCCAGATTGCATCAAGGCGATTAAATCATCCTCCGATTTACCCCTCAGGTTTCGGTCTTGTCTGATGATTATTTCATCAAACATTTCGGCAGCAACTGACCCGAGTTCAATCGTGTCTTCGTCTCGTCTGTCTCCTACACCAGCAATGATTCCAACCTTGGGAGAACCTTCCATTTTCGCAACCAACTGGCCCAAAGCTCTAAGCCCAGCAGGGTTGTGCGCATAGTCTAGTAGTATTGAAAAATTCTGGAATTCGAACAGGTTTAGTCGACCAGGCGTCTGAGAAGGAGATGGCATGAATGATTCCAAAGCCACTTTGATATCCTCAATTGAGAACTGTCTGATATAAGCCGTCAATGCAGCTGGCAACACATTCTGAATCATAAATCCAGCTCTGCCTCCCATCGTCAAAGGAACATTCACTGCTTTCGTGATTCGAATCTTCCATTCGCCTTTCATCACTGTGATGTAGCCGTTTTCGAAAATGGCAGAAAGGCCACCACGCTTTGCATGGCGCGCAATTCGAGGGTTATTCTCATCCATAGAAAACAGCGCAACCTCGCCTTTTACGTTGCTTCGCATGTCATAAACGAGATCATCATCAGCGTTCAGAATTGCATGGCCAGTTGGTAACACGACCTCTGGAATTACCCCTTTCACTTTTGCCAATTGTTCGATCGTATGAATGCCTTTCAGCCCAAGATGATCTGCAGCAACATTGGTCACAATTCCAATATCACACCTATGAAAACCTAGACCTGCACGAAGGAGTCCACCTCTGGCGCATTCTAAAACGGCAAAGTTTACCGTAGGATCTTTCAACACGAATTCAGCACTAGCAGGTCCAGTGCAATCACCGGTCATTAAGAGTCTATTCTGAATGTATACCCCATCAGAAGTGGTGTATCCAACCTTATAGCCTTTCATCTGCATTATGTGCGAAATCAACCTAGTTGTAGTGGTTTTACCGTTGGTTCCGGTAACCGCTACAATTGGAATTCTGGAGTCAAGACCCGGAGGGTAAAGCATATCTATAACGTGAGACGCCACGTTTCTGGCCAATCCGGAACTAGGCGCTAAGTGCATTCTAAATCCAGGTGCGGCATTTACTTCAAGAACGGCACCACCAGTTTCGGTGAGCGGCCGATCAATATGAGTGGTCATAATGTCGATGCCACAGATGTCCAGACCAATGATTCTACTGATCCGCTCGGCCATGAATACGTTAAATGGATGTACCATGTCCGTCACATCCTCAGCAGTGCCCCCTGTACTCAGGTTTCCAGTGTCTTTCAGTTTTAAGAACTCTTTGTCTGCGAGGACGGTATCCACCGTATATCCTTTGTCTTCAAGGATATTTTGGGTCATGTCATTCACAGAGATATTCGTTAGAACATTCTCGTGTCCGTAACCTCTTCGAGGATCCTCGTTTGTCTTATCGATGAGTTGTTGCACGGTACTTTTGCCATCACCAACTACATGGGCAGCGGTTCTGCATGCCGCAGCAACCAAACGATGATCAATCACCAATAAACGGTAATCATCTCCTTTAATCAATCGCTCTACAATTACCGAACGGCTTACCTCCTTGGCCGCATTAAAAGCAACAACCGCATCTTCCCAATTCTCAATATCACATGTAATTCCTCTCCCGTGATTTCCGTTGATCGGCTTGATTACAACTGGATAACCAATCCGTTCAATTGCATCTTCAAGCCCTCTTTCACTTCGGATGATGTCACCTTTCGGAACAGGAACTTCAGCCTGCTCAAGCAAGTGCTTTGTGTCTTCTTTATCGCAAGCTAACTCAACCGCGATGCTGGATGTTTGGCTGCTGATGGTGGCTTGAATTCTCTTTTGATTGGAGCCATATCCAAGCTGCACGAGTGAATATTTGTTCAATCTAATCCAAGGGATTCCACGACTTTGGGCTTCTTCCACAATAGACCCAGTACTTGGCCCAAGACGTTCGCTTTCGCGAATCTCACGCATTTCCTGAATGTCCTCCTCTAGATCGTAGTCTTCTCCAGAGATTAATGCTTCAGCAATTCTTACTGCAGACTTGGCAGCATACCGACCTACTTTTTCTTCCAGATAACTGAAAACCACAAAGTAGACTCCTTCTTCACCGTAGGTTCGGGTTCTTCCGAATCCCGTGTCCATTCCGGCCAGCGTCTGCGTCTCCAAAGCAATATGCTCAATCACATGACCCATCCAGGTTCCATCCTTTACACGGGAAAAGAACCCTCCTTCTACGCCTTCGGAGCATCTGTGCGAAAACATGGTTGGAAACATCTTTTCTAACCGTTCCAGAAAACCAGGGATTTTATCGGTTGGTTTTTGCTCTAAATCTTCGAGATCCAAGACCATCACAATCAATTTATCTCGGTTTACTGACCAGTAATTTGGCCCTCTCATGGCATTGATACTTCGAATCTCCATTGCTAGCTTGTTAAAAGTGAGTGGTAATTAACGAAAAAGAAGGATCATGTGCGTTGATTATTTCAGCAATATTGAATTCTAGAATTAGCACAACGAACATGAGCGGTGAAATTAGACCGGGGGGGATATTGATACCAATTGGTGGAGCAGAGGATCGTGGAGAGGAATTGAACCCAAAATTACCCTTTGAGGAAAAGGGTGTTTTGAAACATGTTATTGATGAAGCGAAGGGTGCAGATTCGAAAGTTGTGGTGGTCACGACTGCCTCAAGCATACCCAAAGAAGTGTTCAGTCAATACCGAGATGGCTTCGGTAGATTAGGTTGCAAATCGATAAAACACTTTCATTCTACTGATAAAAGTGACTGTGATAACGCAGAGGTTATCAAGGCGTTTTCGGAGGCGGATGTAATCATGTTCAGTGGTGGCAATCAGTCTAAG
>JBLFWJ010000104.1:0-11878 GCA_047611425.1 Bacteroidia bacterium
TCTATTCGTTAGAAAAATGAAAAATAAACTCGTTCTAAATTCAAATAGTGAGACGCTTCCTTCGTCAGCGAAGCAAGCAGCAAGGTTCGAGATCTTCGTTTGTTTCCCTGAGGAACGAAGGGTCTCCTTTCTGAATCAAAAGGTTACGGCAGCACTAAATTTCTTATGCTGGCAACTTTAAGGACTATCATTAATAACATATCGAATGAAAGCAATATGGAATGGCCAGGTTTTGGCCGAAAGCAACGACACAGTTGTCATCGAGAACAACCATTACTTCCCAGCCGATTCCATGAATATGGAGTTTTTTAAACCTTCAGAATATCAGACGATGTGTCCTTGGAAGGGAACTGCTTCTTACCATTCTATCGAGGTGAACGGAGAAACTAATTCGGATGCTGCGTGGCATTATCCGCAAACTAAGGACTCCGCCAAGGTTATTGAAGGAATGTTTGCTTTTTGGAAAGGAGTAGAAATCACCGAATAATGAAAGAACCTAAAATCATTGCCAAGTTCTCAGAATTGGAGAACAGAAATCCTGCACATGCCCAAGTCGAAAACATCGATTTGGTTGTTGTTCGATATGAGAAAAACGTTAGCGTACTCTATGGTCGCTGCTTGCATCGTGGAGCGCTCATGTCCGATGGAAGTGTTGTTGGGGACAACCTTATTTGCGGATTGCACGGCTGGGATTATCGTATTGATACTGGCGTTTCTGAATACAATAATGCTGAGGTGCTCAACAAATTCACGTCCGAAGTATTAGGCGATAATGTGATGATTGATGCAGTAGAAATCCGCGAGTTCGGAATTCAGAATCCGCAGCCGTTCAATCGCGATAACTATTTGGGAGATTATGCTGACACACATCCAGAACCTTCAGAGCCATACACAGGCTATATTAAAGAATTGGCTCAAAATGGATTGAAAAATTGGGGGCATCATGGTCCAACTGCGGCCATGGGTGTTGACCGCACTACGCTGCCCAAATGGGAAGACATTCAGTTCCTGCCCGCACAGTTAGCAAGACGTCCGTTATTGGATGAGGAAAATGTAACCACTAAAGTTACCATAGGCCCGAAGGCAAAAAAACCATTGGAATTAGACATTCCACTTTTTGTTTCTGACATGAGTTTTGGTGCACTATCACGCGAAGCAAAAATTGCTTTGAGCAAAGGCGCAGAAATGGCTGGTACAGGAATTTGTTCTGGTGAAGGTGGTATGCTACCAGCAGAACAAGAAGCAAACAGCCGGTATTTCTATGAATTGGCTTCAGGAAAATTTGGGTTTAGCTGGGATAAAGTCAAGAAAGCCCAAGCCTTTCATTTCAAAGGCGGACAAGGAGCAAAAACAGGAACTGGGGGTCATTTGCCAGGAAATAAAGTGAGCAAGGAAATTGCTGAAGTAAGAGGTTTGAAAGAAGGCGAAGCAGCTATATCACCAGCGGCCTTTCCAGATTTAAAAACCGTTGACGATTTCAAAAAAGTAGCAGAAGAAGTTCGTGAGCATACTGGTGGAATTCCAGTAGGGTTCAAAATCTCTGCTGCCAGAATTGAAGCGGATATTGATTTTGCCTTAGCAGTTGGAGTTGACTACATCATTCTTGATGGACGAGGCGGTGGAACCGGTGCCGCACCTACTATTTTAAGAGACAATATCAACGTTCCAACTATTCCAGCTTTGGCGCGAGCCAGAAAGCACTTAGATGCCGTTGGAGCAAAAGACGTAACGCTGGTAATTACAGGCGGATTACGTGTTGCAGAAGACTTCGCAAAAGCAATGATGATGGGCGCAGATGCTGTTGCAGTTTCAAACTCAGCATTACAAGCAATCGGATGTTTGGGAATGCGCGCGTGTAACACGAACAATTGTCCTGTCGGAATTGCAACACAGAAAGAAAGTCTTCGACAACGATTGATTATTCAAAGTTCTGCGAAACAATTGGGCAACTTCTTTGAAGCCACCACTGAGTTAATGCAAGTGATTGCCCGTTCATGCGGTCATTCGGATTTCGGCCAATTCAGTTCAGAAGACTTGAGTACCTATAATTGGGACATTCACAAATTGACCAGCATTCCTTATGCCGGTACCAACGCTTAAAATCCTTAACCATGACATTTATTGAATCGCTTACCTCCTTCTTCGCCAAATCAAAAGAAGAAACCAAAGACCAAGTTCCGGTTGGTGCATGTCCCATTTGTTGGGGAGAACAGGAATATGATGGTGAGGTCCGTCAACTTTATAAGGACAAGCAAATTGATGTAAACAACCATCGAGCTAATCATGCCTTCATTCAAGATTTTGTGGTGAATCATGTTGATGGTATTCGCCTAAGAAAGATGGAGAACGGTTACCAATGTCCAAGGTGCAAGCGGGTTAAAGATACGTTGGACTAATCGTACGGAAGGATTTACAGCTCAATGACGTTTCCTTGAACTGATGCAAGATCAGAAGGAATCGACTTCAATATGGTCGTACGTAGCGCTTCAATCATGGCCGTTTTGATGTGAACTCGATTGGTTACGATACTCACTTCACGTACGGGGGGAGTCCCTTTGAATTCTCGCACGAGTTTCTGCTGATCCTTGTTGAGGTTGAGTTTGGCCAAATATGGGAGGATGGTCATACCACGGTGGGTTTCCACTAAGCGTTCAAGCGTTTCTAATGATCCGCTCTCAAACACAAAGTTGTGCGATTCATCTTCCTTTCTCGATTTACAAATATTCAGAACCTGCCCTCTTAAACAATGGCCTTCTGAGAGAAGCCAAGTGTCATCTAGGTCAAGATCTCCAACTTCAATTTCCTTCTTACTGAAAAGTCGATGTTCCTTTCCAACGTACCCGACCATCGGCTCGTTGAATAGGGCAGTTTCCTGAATTCCCTTTTCTTCCAATGGGGTAACCAGAATCCCCAGATCTAATTCGTCCTTTCTAAGCTTTTCCACAATTCCTTTGGTTTGCAACTCTTGCACGACCAATCGTATTTCCGGATAATCAAACTCAAATTTTGGAGCAAACAGTGGCAAGAGATATGGCGCCAAAGTGGGAATGATTCCGACCTTCAACTCTCCAGAGAGTCTACCCTCCTGTTCTCTTACTATCTCTTTAAATCGTTCGGCTTCGCGAAGAATGGTATACGCTTGTTCCACGAGCGTTTCACCCAACGGGGTTGGAATCAACGGCTTTTTGGATCGATCAAAGATCTTAATGCCCATTTCATCCTCAAGTTTTTGAACTTGCATGGTAAGTGAAGGCTGTGTAACGAAACATCTTTCGGCAGCCCGAACGAAGTTCCGTTCTATGTCCAATGCTCGGATGTATTCGAGTTGTTGCAAAGTCATTATATAGCTTTTTACTATACGAATATAGATACTATTGATTTGACTGATATTGAATTACTAGACACTTTTGTCTCATCAATTATTAATCACTTAAAGACACCAGCAATGAAAGCTCAACCATATTTAGAACACAACAACATTACCGTAAACGACATGGACGAAGCCATCAAATTTCTTCAGGTCGCCATGCCGGAATTCGAGATAAGAGGAAGTGGAAAGGACAATGACCGAAGATGGGCTCACATTGGAACAGACCATTCCTACCTGGCATTAACAGAATCATTCGACAAGAAAAAAGGAAGCGAGAGCTACTTGGTTCATGGCTTTAATCACATGGGGTTTGTTGTGGATGACGTAAGATCTGTTGGTGCACGCTTACAAGCGGCTGGATACAAGCAAAGCTATCCTTTCACAGAACATCAACACAGATTGCGAGACTATTACTTGGATGCGGATGGAAATGAATTTGAGTTTATTCAATATCTGAGCGAAAATTCTTCTGAGCGAAACAGTTACGAGGACTAAGTTTCGAATAATTCAATCGTAAAATTGAAAGCCCTGTATCAATTGATACGGGGCTTTCTCGTTTAAATGAAATACTATTCTTTAACCAACTACGGATTCAGTCGAACCACATTCCAGTTGTCGTCTTCTTTGACAAAAACCAAACGATCGTGTAATCGACTTGGGCGCCCCTGCCAGAATTCCACTCTTTGCGGGATTACAGTATAACCTCCCCAGTTAGTTGGACGAGGAATATCTTGACCCTCAAACTGGGTAATGATATCGGCCTTTCTAGCTTCAAGAGCAGCTCGGCTTTCTACTTCCTTGCTCTGTTCGCTCAAACACGCACTGATCTGACTTTCACGCGGACGGGCTGCCCAATACGCATCGGATAATTCGGTAGAAGCTTTAACAGCTGTTCCTTCCACTCGAATCTGTCGTTCGAGTTCCGTCCAATGCCAATTTAAGGCTACGGATGATTCTGAGCCGATGTCGGTGCCTTTGTGGCTTTGGTAATTCGTGTAGAACACAAAACCCCCTTCAGCCACATCTCGCAGATAGACAATTCTTGATGACGGTTTTCCGCCAGCACCAACCGTACTCACACACATAGCGTATGGATCCAATATTTGGCTGTCCACAGCCTCTTCCATCCAACTAGCAAACTGATCAAACGGATCAGTTTTTAAGGATGATTCATCCAAAGCTTTTGAAGCGAAATCCCGTCTAACGGAATTGATGTAAGTACGAACGTCTTCTAGGCTCATTACCCAGTTTCTAGTTATTTAATCAAAGCTAAACCTTCCAAGGCAGAGGCATCGTCTGGACTTAGGAGAAGTACCTTATTGAAAAGCACATTTGCCTCACGAATCTTACCCATTTTCAAGCTTGTCCAAGCCATCATTAAATTGAAGTCGTAATCGAATGGATACAGGTTGAAGCCAATCTGAAAGTTGGACAATGCCTTATCGAATTCTTCTCGTCCGTAATGGATCAGTCCGAGGCGATAAAGCCCTTGCGTATTCTTAGGGTCGATACGGAGGATGTTCTCGTATTGCTTCTTGACTTGATCCCAGTTTCCTAACGCAGCTGCTGGATAAACCGACCCGAACTTGGCTTCAACCGATGCAGGCATCAGATCCATGGCCTTTTCATAATATGCCATCGACTCCGTGAACAATCCTGCAGAATAGTGCAACCACCCCATTCGAAGGTTCAATTCGTAATTGGTTTCGCTGTAAACGCTTCGCAAATCAGCAATTGCTCCTGTGAAATCACTGGTGTTCTCGTGCTCGTAGCTCTTTTTGAATGCTTCCTGTATCGGGTCTCCAGCATAGGAAAGTCCACTTAACAGCAAGATCGATAATAGAATTGCTAGTCTCCTCATGATTAGAATTTTTTAGTCAGCCCAACGAAAAGGCCGTGATGATAATATGAACCACCCGTACCTGGTAGGTTGTAATCGCTAGGTATATACTCTCTTGATTCCACCGAATAATTTGCAGACATGGACCATGAATTGTCAAACAAGTAACTCATTGTAGTTGTCAACTTCCATTGTAATTCATCCAAACTCGTATTTGAAAAATTTACTGCTCCAGCTTCGAATGGTATCAATTCGTTCTTGTAAACAAAGGTAGAACTCAACCACAGCCCTTTGTAGATATTTCCTCCAATTGTTTCACGGGAAGAAAACACTGTGGTTCCATCACCTCCTATAATGCTATTTGATGTGTGGATATAGAGACTTGCATTACCCAAAGGAAACCAACTAAAGGTTAAGCCTGCTTGATAAAGTCTATCTAGCGTCCGTTCCATGTACCCTCCAAACACCGAAATGTCAACGTTTCCAATTCTCTGTCTGACAGAAATACCGGCACCCAGATCGTACACGCTATAACCACCCGACTCCCAATTACTGCCTAACTCCCAATACTGCATTAGAAAAAACGGTCTTATAGTGGTTGTTTTGGTTGCTTGAATACCGACTTGAGCCAAATACCCAATTTGCCAAACGGCACTATCATTCCTACTTACCGAGAGGTAGCTCACCGCATGATCCAATCTTAATCTCCCTCCAATTTCATGACTCAAATTGAGTTGAGCATAAGGCATCCCAGAAACCGTGTTTGGTAAAGTTGAAATCTTGTAGCCACCAATCAGAGAAACGGCACTCAGCAATTTCGGTTTTATCACCTTGATGGAATCTTTCTCAATCTGGGTAAACTTCGATGCCGTCAATCGAGCTGCATCATATTCTCCAGAATACATCAAAGACCAGTAATCGAATTTCTTCGAGAATCGATCCGCACTATTGAACTTCAACGCTTTGCTGAGTTCCTTGGAAGCCATCCGATAGCGTTTTACCATAAAGTTGGAATAGCCATTTCTCACTCTCAAATAGAAATAATCCTTCTTCTCTTTCTTTGCCAACTTGCCATAATTGAGCACGGTTTCCCATTCGCCCTCGGTGTAGGCCGCATAGTGCGAAGCATCGTTGTACGTCTCCTGAGAAAACCCGGAGAGTGCGCAAAGCATCATCAAAATGATCAGAGTACTTCGCATTCGTACTTAGTTGCTGTTCCTTTTTCGTAAATCGTAAATGCGGATATTCCTGATTCGCCAACTTCAGTTTCGCACTGAATTGCACTGACCTGACTGCCCAGTGCGGTTACATCCAGATCGGTGGTAAACTTGATCCAGGTTGGTTGGATTCCATCATCAATTCCTGTGAATTGCATGCTATAGTTTGCCTCCACTACAGGATAGAAAGGTGATGCAAAATCCAACAAGCTTTTTTTCAACCCCTTGTAAATAGCATCAACTGGGAGTTTATCTTCTACTTCAACACCCTTGTAATAGCCAAGCAATACCTTGTAGTGACAAAGAAAGAACTTGTAGAGAAGGGTACTTCTATCTCCGTAGAATTCAGTGAAATAAACGAGCGTTCCGTTGTTTACGAAATAAGCTATTGCCTTTGTCTCATGGCAATAGATGTACGTGTGATTATAAGCGTTGGTAAAGACCTCCCATTGAAGATCAACATCATCACTTTTGATGTTCAGACTTAAACCAGGGATCATTCCAAACGCCTTTTTCATCAACTCATTTACGCTGATGTTCGAGATTACTTGGTTCTCCTTAGGGTAATCAAATGCGTGAAATTTGAGACCATCTTTGGCATGCTCCAAATAGTACGCAATCGGATACTCTAGCGTTTTACTACCAACATACGGAGTCGATTGAATCTGAAAGTGAATGTGTGGTTCTGGCGAACGACCACTGTTTCCGACATCTCCAAGTACTTGCCCTTTCTTCACATAATCGCCAACCTCAACTTTAATGGTGCCTTTCTTCAGGTGACTGATCTTGGTGAACAGATAATCTCCATGTCTTAGGACAACGGTATTTCCCCAGTTGCGTTCCAGGTTGACATCACCAACCATGTTTTCCTCCACATCATCTTCTACTGTAACCACATAACCAGCTTGAGGAGCTGATACCGGACGGTTGTAGCAATAGTAATCCTCTAATCGAGAACCCGGTTCACGGTACGTTTTTCCCTTCTCATCTTCAATTACTAAGTCGAACGCTTCCTTCCAATCACCCTTGTGTGTGATGTCTCCATCGTGGCCTTGAGAAATGGTCCACTCACCAAAAACAGGGAGGTAAATGTGGAATATAGATTCATTCTCAAATCGGTCTTTTCGATTCAAGAACTTGTAGAGATTTCGTTCCGGTGAATAGGTCTGATCCGTGACGTGATTTAGCCCTTTTGAAACGGTCCTGAATTTCAACACATATAAGGTAAGAAGCACTAAGATGTTGTACGGCAATGAATAAATGGGCAGTTGAACCACCTCAAACAGATTGCCAACCGAAGCAATCAGAATGGCAATAATCGGTGAGGCCAATGCAACCAGAATGAACGATCCTGTGGAAGGAATAATGAAGAAGCCACCAAGTGCAATTGCCGATAGAATAAAGTTGAATCCAATGTAGCTGTAGTGCAGGTGAGAGAACTGCCCTTCCATGAATCCATAGAAGAGGTAGCCGGAGAAAAACCCAACCAAACTCAATACAAATGCAATTCTTGAAAACCGAATTAGGCCGAACAGAATGATCATTCCTGCCAGCAAATTATACTGGAAGAATATCGCGCCAAGCGACCGGAGATACACATCTAGAATAGTTGGCAACGGCAGCGTATCGATGTATTGATAGGCATTCACCAGTGTTTCACCGCCCCACCACCAGAGTTCATTTATGGTGTAAATACCTCGCTCGGTAAGGTTCAATCCTTCAAATTCCCGACCAACTAAAAGCACTATCCACACTCCAAATAGGAATGGCACACTCATAATCGGAAGGCCGTATTTCGAGAACTTTCCGATAAAGGCTACTGTAATGAACAGCGTGAGAACCGAAATGAAAATCAACATAACTAAGAATGGAATGCTGAGGTCGTAATACACGGCCATCACCATTCCAACCATTAGGCTGTTGAAACTGTACATGCCTTCGCGGAGCAGCTTTTCATCAAAGCCCATTCCCTTTCCGACACCAATTGCTATTAGGCCCGAAACCAACGCACTAATCCCAACATGAGGGTCGATAAAAGAGGTGATAAGCAAGACCACAGCAAAGACCTTGTCTAGGCTAAAAAAGATCTGGGAGTAGCTGTGTAAAAGCGACTCCCAGAAAAATGCTGCGGTATGTTTTACCCGTTCACTCAAAGGTCAAACTTCTTCAAGTAATCAGGCATTACCTCTTGCTCCTCAATGTTCGCAAGATTTTCGCGCTTACGAATCTCATGTGGTTTTCCTTTCATATCAATGATTACCACGGCTGGACGAAGCGCAATAAATTGCATCCATTGAGTCATGTTGTACGCTCCAACGGAATGGACAACAACTTGATCTCCACGTTTTAGTGGTGGCAATGTCGCATTTTCACGAATCACATCAATGTTCATACAGAGCGGCCCGTACAGAACCGAATCTTCTGTGTGATGACTGAAATCCTGTGCCGGGCTGATCTTGTGATCGTACCAGAATGATGTGAACAGAACATTGACTCCAAAGTCAAGGATTGTTGCTCTACGTCCATCGCTTAATCGCTTGTTCGAAATCACACTTCCGAGAAGGAACCCTGCCGGATCAATCAATGCTCGACCCGTTTCAAGAATCAAAAGCGGAAGTTCGTTTTCAACAAACCCTGCGTTAAGCAATGCTGTGCTGATAGACTCTGCAAAATCATCGAAAGAAGGCGATGTATCTGGCCCGTTCAAGAAAGATCCCTTCAACGTGTTCTTAGAAGCGAAACCTCCACCCATGTCGATGTACTGAATCTTCTTGCTGTACTTTTCCTGAATGCTGAGTGCGAGTTCAGCCAACTTTCCAGCAGCTACACCATATGCACTTGGAGCCAACATGAAGGTTCCAATGTGGCAGTGAAGCCCAACTAAATCCATCTTATCACCAAGGATAATCTTGTTGATCGCATCCCAAGCCTGTCCGTTCTCATAGTTGAACCCGAATCGATCCCACATTGGATAAATCCCAGTATCCATGTTTACACGAATAGCCACTTTTGGTCGAATGCCTTTTTCAATTGCTAGCTCGCTGATGTTGTACAACTCATCCAAGTGATCGATATGGATCAATGAATTGTTGTCCATTGCAAGGGTCAGGTCATCCAAGGTTTTATCAGGCCCATTGAAAATGATCTTTGACCCAGGCACTCCATTCTTTAGGGCTTTCTCATACTCAAAACGAGAAACCACTTCTCCCCAAGATCCCATTTGATGGTATACATTGCAAACAGCGTTGATGTAGTTTGTCTTGTAGCTCCACGCGAATTGCACCTTTGGATACCGTGTAGTAAAAGCACGATTAGCCTCCGCGTAAGTTTCTCGAATCTGCTTTTCTGAGATTACGAATAACGGTGAACCGTATTCCTCAAGTAGGCTCGGTACGCTATTGTCGTCAATATGCGTTACTGGCTCAAACTCGGTACGAGTTCCAAACTTGTTCATCACACCGACATTCAATCGGTTGATTACTGGTCTTTCATATCTTTTCTTATCCATCCTGCTAATAGTTTCGAGTTGCTAGTTACTAGTTTCGAGAGACCCGCTTCTAGAACTCAGGTTTCTATCCAATTCTAACTTTCTTCAATAATCCGAACTGCATTTTCTGCACTTCGTGTAGCTTGATAATCGTACTCTCAATTTTGGACGATTTAACATTCGGACGTCCAACACATAAAGTCAATTGCGTTTCTAGTTCAAAACTTGATCCAATGGCAATATCCAAGAATCGAGCGAAATCCTTCGAACCATTTCTTCCAGCCCCTTCTGCTATGTTGGAAGGAATGGAAATAGCACATTTTCCCATTTGACTTGAAAAAATAAACTTGTCATTCTGATTCATGCCATCTGCTATTTCCAAAACGTCTTTGACAACTTCCATCGCTTTTTGCCAAACAATTAACTTTTTAAAATCCTTCATCGCTTTGTTTTCTAGCAACTAGAAACTAGTAGCTCGCCACTCTATCCAGCCTTCTTTTTCTTTTGCCCCAATTCCCCAGTCGTGGAGATTTGCTCAAACTCCTGCATATCCACAATCATATCCCATGAGTACCGAATAAACATCTTACCAACTGTGTATTCTGTAAACGGATCAACCTTTTCACCCAAGGCCATCTTAACCATAGCTACAGGTAGGTTTTGACCACAACCTACTGCCAGGTAAATCCAAGCTGGAAGCCGAGGGTTTATTTCCAAGAGATAGTATTCGTCATCACTTGTTTTGATGTATTCCAACTCCATCCCGCCTTTCCACTTGGTTTCAACGATGAGCTTTCGAGCCGCTTTTAAAAGGCCTTCATCGTCTAAACTCACACCAGCCCAAGCCTTGCCTTTGTCGGTGATGAATTGCTTTCGCATTGGCACCATACCAGTTACATTTCCTTCCCCATCACCCACTGCGACTAAGTTCACCTCACTACCGTAAACGAATTGCTGAATGATAATAGGAACCCCCCATTGGGCGCTCAGCTTATTGAAGTGTGTTCTAACTTGTTCACCATTGTAGGCAATAAGCGCATCGTAGTACTGGCCTTTTACAACCACTGGATAAGTGAACTCCTCCGCTAAGGATGGCACTTCAGCTACACTAAAAATCATCTTACTATGTGGAACGAGTATGTCATGCTTCTCACCAAACTCCTCCAAATTCACTTTGTGTCGAGCCTCGAATTGTTCCATGGTTGGAAGGTGCATGGCAATTCCCAACGCCTTCAATCTATCTTCAATCTTGATGAAGTTGTATAGTTCCGCATCAAAATTTGGGAAGATGAAGTCGATGTTTTCAATGGAATTGATGTAAGCCATCCGTTGATACAAAATCTCCGTACCGGATTTTGGAAATGGAATCTGATATGAATGATCAACAAGATCATGCATGTAAAGCCCAGGCTCCAAGGTCTCATAGCTCAGGCCAATTACCCGAATGTCAAGATCCTCCGCATCTCGCAACGCACGAATCACCGGTATTCCTGGCCCAGGACTATCAATGGCGTTAAGGCCAGTAACGGCTATGGTCAGTTTCTTTTTCATAGATCCAGAAGTTTGTGTTGCCCTAGCATTTTTACAAAATCGTAGTAGTCTTTATCTACTGTGTCACGGTCGATATCGTACCAAGCTTGAAGCGTGCTTTTAATCTCATCCTCCCCTTTTTCATCCTTTAAGAACTGAAGTATGTCAAGACCGATTCCGTTTAAAGAAAACGAATCGCCCGTGGTTGGATTGAAAACAAAGCCTGAATCGCTGATCGCTATATTCTTCTTAAGTCGTACCATAACTTCTTGTTTTTAGGATTATTCTGAACTTGAAATCAAAGTACGGGCATGATGACTTGTAAGCAGTTACAGAATTGGTATGCTGATGTGTAAGATTATCGTTTGCTATTTCTTTTGAGCTAATTCAAGGAGCTTATCCAACGCTATTCTGCCATCACCCAGCCCATTTTT
>JBLFWJ010000105.1:0-11827 GCA_047611425.1 Bacteroidia bacterium
GAAGGTAATCTACCTCATTGTGATGATGGTCTAAAGCATGATTCGAAGTAGAAACAGACTTTATAAATGGTTGAGATGCCTGTGAATACAACTTACGTGGAGATTCAAGTGCTAATCCTTTGACGTGGTTCCCTTTTAAGGCGAGACTCAATTTACCGCCCAATTCCATTGCAGCATGTGGGTTAGGTTGGTCACATTGGTCAAGCGTTCTCCCTATCCACCCGGTGTTTAAATATTCATCACTATCGCTGGCAGTTTCCCAAATGTCCATGCTTCTAAAATGAGACCGATTTGGGTTAGGATACCCGACACTATTAATGATGGAAATTTCTCCGTTAGCGTGAAGAGATTGAAGTGTTTTCAAAGATGGATGTAGCCCCAAATCATCGCTGATTTTTAAAGTGTTGTTGGCTGGGATGGCCAGTTGCGGCCTAGATGAATAATAGATGTCGTTTCGGAAAGGGACGATCGTATTCAAGCCGTCATTTCCACCACCAAGCTGAATCACGACCAAGACTTTCTCAGAAGTTTGAGGGCCGAAAAAATTGCTAGCTCCAACAATTTTGGGTACCAGCATCGAAGCAGATGCAAGCCCAGCCATTTTTAGAAAGTCTCTTCTGAGTGCAGCCATGGTTAGATTAATTGAAATTCTGGTGAGGCCATAACCCGAGTTGCGATGGCGATGATTCGATCGGTTCTTGATTCGGAGTTTCCAAATCGATCGAGGTTTTGTTGGTCTATTTTAGATTTATCTGACTGAATGAGTCGGTTAATTATGGCTTGAGTTAAATCTTGATCTGAAACATCTTTGAGTGAAAGGACCAATGGATTCCAGTCTACTTCTGGTTTCCATCGTTGTCCCCGTTTACCAGTTTTAATTTGATCCCCAAACATGAGAAGTGGCAACCGCATTCGATAGAGTAGGGAAGAGCTATCAATCCATTCTCGCTGTTCTCTCCAACCAGAAACGTTTGGTGGAAATAGCGGAACCTGTCCAAGTGACTTTTGCCCAGCAAGAATGACTCGGTCGGTCTTGAATTTGAGGTTGAACGTTCTTATGTATCTGACCAAAAGCTCAGTTGGTGAGGCGATTCGGGTTCCAATAACCGCTTCTTTTATAAACTCATCTGAATTCAATATGAACCTTATAAGATTGCTTATATCATAATTCGAATCGTAGAATTCATCAGCCATTTCTTTGATAAACGTTTCATCTTCATTGTGGTGAATCAAGTAGCGGTACAGCTTTCGGCAAATGAAGACCGCACACTCTTTTTTGTCAAGGATTAGATTCAAAACGTCTTCACCTGAAAAATCACCTGTATTCCCGAAAATGGTTTTAGACCCAAAGTCATGATGACGTTGGTTTAATTCGAACTTTCCTTGACGATTTACCTGCCAACCAGTAAAGGCCCTTGCTGCTTCCTTTATATCTGATTCAGCGTAGTTCCCATCTCCAAGCGTGAACAATTCCATTACCTCACGAGCAAAATTCTCATTCGGCCTACGTTTTTTATTCTGTTGATTATTTAGGAATAGGAGCATAGCCGGATCTTTGGCAATGGCATGAAGCATCTCCCCGAAATTGCCTAAAGCATGTTCCCTGAACGTGTTGTTTTGCACTTGCATCAAATAGGCAAATGGAACCTTGGTGGCGAAATGGTTGTGCCAGAAGAATGTCATTTTCTCACGCAATTGGGCTGGACTCTGAGCCATTTTAATTGTCCACTTTAGACTTACTTCGGCCACCTGTTTTTTAGACTTCAACATCATCTTAAGAACCTTCAGGTCGGTGGCTGCATTATTTGCCACCGGATTCTTTAGATGATTAATAGGAAGAATTGCCTCTGAGTTTCGAAACAATTCTTCAACAAGTGTTTTTTGAGTTTGACCCGAATGATTTTGGATAACGACCAGATTCTCTCCGAACCCGGTTCGGAGATGAAAATGTTGAACCTGTTTATTTGAAAGGTGCATAGTTGTTTTAACTCACAACCATAGACCCGAATTGTGCAGAAGGTTTAACTTTTTGGAAGAAATTTCTTCTTGCGCTTTTTACTTGCCTTCGCTAGCGGATTGAAGTCAAGACAGAGTTGAAGCCAGTATTCAAGGTCCGAATCAAGGTCGATTCCTTCAGGGTCCACAAACACATATCCTTTCATCGGTCGGCCTGTAAAGTCCATTTCATTACATCCTAACTTGGTTAAAGCTTCGGGATATGCTTCTTCACCAATTCGAGCCATAAGAGTGTCTTTAACCACGCCAGCACACATCTTGTCATTCACCATAAAGCACATAGCCCCAAACATCTTACGCTCTTCTAGATTGGCTTTCTTCTCTGCAAGTACTCTTCGGATTCGATCCGTCAATAATACATCGTAAGCCATGGTGCAGGGATTTAATCACTCGAATATAGGAGAATGAAAAAAGCCCTGAAAACAAATAGTTTCAGGGCTTAAAAAAAATCGATGTAATTCAGATTATCCTCCGAAGTCGTCAAATGCAACTTGCTCTTCAGGAACTCCCCAATCGTCACACATTTTGAGGACTGCTTGGTTCATCATTGGAGGACCACAGAAATAGAATTCGATTTCTTCTGGAGCATCGTGAGTCTTTAAGTATTGGTCGATTACAACTTGGTGAACGAATCCAACGAATCCGTCTCCTTCCGGATCTTCCATGTTCTTTTTCTCTACCCAATTGTCTCCTTCTTGAGCATCTGAAAGAACCATGTAGAACTTGAAGTTCGGGAAGTTCTTTTCAATCTCGCGGAAGTAGTGGATGTAGAATAATTCAGCTCTAGAACGACCACCGTACCAGTAGGTCACTTTTCGGCCAGTCTTCAACGTTCGGAACAACTCATAGATGTGAGATCGCATTGGCGCCATACCTGCACCACCACCTATGTACAACATCTCAGCATCAGAATGCTTGATAAAGAACTCACCGTAAGGGCCAGAAATCGTACACTTATCACCTTCCTTCAATCCGAAAATGTAGGACGATACTACACCCGGGTTAATGTCTGCCCAAGTGTTTTTGTCTCTGTCCCATGGTGGAGCAGCAACACGAACATTAAGCATAATGTTTCTTCCTTCAGCAGGATAGGAGGCCATTGAGTACGCTCGAATCACTTCCTCGTCATTCTTCATTACCAAATGACGTAATGCGAATGCGCCTTCTGACCAATCCTTCTCAAACTTATCTGGCTCACCCGGGTGATCCGTAGGATGCGCCTTGATGTCCATATCAGAGAACTTAACCTCACCCTTTGGAACTGCAATTTGGATGTATCCACCTGCCTCGTAGTTCATATCCTCAGGAATTTCAACTACAAATTCCTTGATATACGTGGCAACGTTGTAGTTCGAAACAACGGTTGCTTCAAATTCCTTAATTCCGAAGATTTCTTCCGGTATGCCAATTTTCATATCCTGCTTCACCTTTACTTGGCAACCAAGTCTCCAGTTATCAGCAATTTCTTTTCTTGAGAAGTAAGGTGCTTCTGTTGGCAGGATCTCTCCGCCACCTTCAAAAACCTGACACTTACACATGGCGCAAGTTCCACCTCCACCACATGCTGATGGAAGGAAAATCTTTTGACCTCCGAGGGTACTGAGAACGGTTTCACCCGATCCAACTTGTACCTCATCGCCATTAATGGTCAGCATAACTGGGCCAGAAGGTGCCAGCTTAGCTTTAGCAAACAGAAGTATGCCAACTAAGGTGAATATCACCAGTAGGAATACCACCATACTGGTTATTACGACTGTTGATGTGCTTAATATGATCATGATTCAGCGTCTTTTCGTTCTGATCAAAGATTATAGTTCGATTCCCATGAAGCTCATAAAGGCCATGCCCATGAGTCCAGTAATAATGAATGTAATTCCCAATCCGCGAAGTGCAGGTGGAACATTCGAGTAGCGGATTTTCTCACGGATAGCTGCAATTGCAACAATTGCAATCCACCAACCAACTCCACTACCTAACCCGAAAGTTGTTGCTTCAACTATAGTTGAATATTGTCTTTCCTGCATAAAAAGTGCGCCACCAAGAATGGAACAGTTTACAGCGATAAGCGGAAGGAAAATACCAAGTGAAGCATATAATGCTGGGGCGAATTTCTCAACAATCATCTCAACCAATTGCACCATAGAGGCGATAATTGCGATGAACATTATGAAGCTTAAGAAGCTTAAGTCAATTGTTGCAAAGGACTCTCCCATCCAAGCCAATGCGCCTTCTTTAAGAACATAGTTCTCAAGTAAGTAGTTGATTGGAACCGTTATTCCCAAGACGAAGATCACGGCAAATCCCAATCCAACACCAGTTTGAACTGTCTTGGATACGGCCAAGTAGGAACACATGCCTAGGAAGTAGGCAAAGATCATGTTCTCTATGAATATGGCCTTGACGAATATGTTTACTAATTCCATTTTTGATGAGTTTCGAGTTGCTAGTTTCGAGTTTCGAGTAGGTTAGTTTCGTTATTCATTTGTAATCAATTCTGAAGCTCGAGGCCCTTATTCGTTTTGTAATTATGTTCAATCACTCGCGGCTAGTAACTCGTAGCTCGCAACTTTTTTCTTTTATAATTCAATCACTTGTAACTAGAACCTAGCTACTCGTAACTTTTAATTAGCCTCTATCAATTTCGTGTTTCGTGAACGTTGAATCCAAATAAGGACTCCAACAACGATCAATGCCATAGGAGGAAGGATCATTAATCCATTGTCCACATATCCCATTGCATAAAGTCCTGACGGTTCAGTAACCAATGCACCGGCAGAATCAAGTGATCCTACCTTATTACCAAAGACTGGGTAACCCCAAAGTTTTCCTGATCCAAGTAGTTCTCTGAAAAAGGAAACAATAATTAAGATAAAACCATAGGAAAGTGCGTTACCAACTCCATCTAAAAATGCTGGCCAAGGCTTGTTGCCAAGGGCAAATGCCTCCAATCGTCCCATGATAATACAATTGGTAATGATCAATCCTACAAATACTGAGAGTGCCTTGCTTACATCGTAGACATACGCTTTTAGTACTTGGTCAACCAAGATTACAAGCATTGCCACTACGACCAATTGCACGATGATTCTGATTCTACTTGGAATCAAGTTTCTCATCAATGAAACAATCACATTACCAGCTGCCAGTACAAACAATACTGACACAGACATGATAACCGCTTGCTCAAGCTTTACCGTAATTGCCAAAGCTGAGCAAATACCCAATACCTGAACGGTAATCGGGTTGTCGTCATCCATTGGATTAGACAGAAGCGATCTGTTCTTCTTTGAGAAGAATGCTTCTTTGGGTTCTTTTACTGCTACTGCTGTTTCACTCATTTTACTCGTTTGAGAATTTGAACAAACATTACATTACAACCGCTGTATCAACAACAACGCTATCCATTTCAAGGTTTGTCGTATCGGCTACCAATTCTTCAATTGGCGCTACAACCGCTACTTTCTTACCACCTTTAATTTCATTGAAGAACGGCTCATAAATCTTAAGCGTTCTAAAGATCATTTCATTCACTCCGTTACTGGTAATTGTACCACCAGAAATTGCATCAACTCCGTGAGGATCGTCAGGAGCAGCACCACCTTTCTTGGCAATTACTCCTTTTAATTCTCCTTCGTTTGTGAAAATCTTCTTTCCCTTAAAAGGAACTTGGAAGCCAGCTTCCTTAATCTCAGCACCCAAACCAGGTGTTTCTGTTTTGTGATCGAAGATGGCCCCAACTACAGTTTCACCGTCTTCGGAAATAGCAAGGTAACCCCAAACTGGGCCCCATAATCCTGTACCCATCATAGGTACTACGTAAGAAGCCTTGCCGTCTGCATCGTTTACAACGAACATCGGATAATCAGCACCAACTTCTCTCCATGCTGCACAGGCATCACGTGTTTCGTCTAACGTGGCAGATCCTTTTCCTCCTTTGTATAGCTTGTAGATACTGCTCAATCCACCTTTGTAGTCCTTCAACATATCAACATCAAAAGGAGCGCGTGTAGCGTTTTCCTTTCTCTTGCCATACGCATCAAGGATGAATTCCTCTTTCTTGTATTCGTTGTACATCGATTCTGCTTCCGCAGCATCTGCTTTTATCCCAACAGATTGAAGAATGTTCTGTCGCTTTTCGTTGGCGACATTTAATTTTTGCAATGGCTTTAGGCCTTCAGCAACCACTGCAAGAACCACTGCCACAACTACCACCATTACTGCGGCAAATGTGAATGTATATCCGTTACTGTTTACGTCCATGATCTTTATATCAAGCCGTTTTTACTGTTGAGCGCTTCAATCTGCGCTTAATGTTCGATTCAACCACGTAGTGATCAATGATAGGTGCCATGATGTTCATGAACAAAATCGCCAACATAATTCCTTCCGGGTATGCTGGGTTAAACACACGAATCATAATTGCTAGAAACCCAATGAAGAATCCGTAGATGTATTTACCAGTGTTTGTTTGAGATCCTGTTACCGGGTCCGTAGCCATAAACACTACTCCGAAGGCAAATCCACCAACTATCATGTGTTGCCACCATGGAAATTGCATGAGGCCAGTCTCAATACCAGTAGCATTGAATATCAATCCCATTGCAGCTCCACCAACTACAGCAGAAAGCATGATTCTCCAACTTGCAATTCCAGTCCCTAAAAGAATAAGTGCACCGATGATTATTGCAATAGTTGAGGTTTCTCCAATTGATCCTGGTATATATCCAAAGAACATATCCTCAACAGTAAACCTTAAAGCTCCAAGACCTTCTTTCATGTTGGCTAGGTCGCCAAGAATTGTTGCGCCTGAAATAGCGTCATTGTTCATGCCATCCATCACCCAAATCTTATCACCACTCATATAAGTAGGGTAAGCAAAGAATAGGAATGCTCTAGTAAGCAAGGCAACGTTGACGATGTTCATACCAGTTCCTCCGAATACTTCTTTACCGAACACAACTGCAAAAGCAGTAGCAATAGCCACCATCCAAAGCGGAACATCAACGGGAACAATCAAAGGAATAAGCATACCAGTTACAAGGAATCCTTCCTCCACTGAATGACCTTTGGCCATTGCAAAACCAAACTCAATACCAAGACCAACACCATAAGAAACAACTACGATTGGTAGAATTTTCAATGCTCCAGCAAAGAACATATCCATTAAAGTAGCGGTTTCACCAAGCTCTCTATAATGTTGAAATCCAGCATTATACATCCCGAAAAGCAAACATGGAACCATCGCCATGATTACGATACTCATGGTTCTCTTCAAATCAATACCATCTCTGATATGCGAACCTGAGCGAGTTGCCTCTCCCGGAGTGAACATCAATGTTTCGAATGCATCAATTGCATGCAAAGCCTTGTTGTACTTCTCGTACTTGCCCCCTTCCTCGAAAGGAGCCTTCATACTGTGAAATATATTTTCTAAAAACTTCATCTTCTTGTCTGAATCAGGGTTTATCCCTTAGATGACTGTTACAGATTCGTTGATTATCCTACTTCCTTTTCCAACATCAATAGACCGTTCTTCACGATCTCTTGAACTGGAGTCTTCGATGTGCATACATACTCGCAAAGTGCAAAGTCCTCCTCGTCAACCTCATAAATTCCAAGGTTTTCCATCAACTCGATATCCTGAATGATGATTGCCTTCAACAAGTGCTGAGGCAAAACATCCATCGGGAATACATTCTCATACTGACCAGTAACCACTAGGGCTCGCTCTTCACCATTGTTGTTGGTATCCAACTTATACTTCTTGCTTGGCATCATCCAAGAGAAATAAGACCTAGACACAGAGTGCTTGTTCAAACCAGCACCAGCCCATCCGTCAGTAACGAAGAATTTAGGAGAGTTGCCTTCTTCAACTACAGTTACTTCCTTATGGAAGTAACCCAAGTAACCGTCTGCTCCAACCTTTTCTCCTGTCAATATATTTCCAGAGATAACTCGGTTTGCTCCAGTTGAATCACCAACTAAGCTCTTCATAGAAGCACCAACAACCGTTCGGTAGAATTTTGGCGAACTTGCTGCGGGTCCTACGACCGCAACAATTCTACTTGCATCGAAACGACCTGTTAGCATTGCTTTTCCTATTACAAGAACGTCTTGTAATGATACTGTCCAAGCAACATCACCTTTATTAATAGGATCAATGTGATTGATCTGTACACCAACATTACCTGCTGGATGCGGTCCAGAAATCGTGTGCTTCTCAACACCTGTTACATCCTTTATCTCCTTTGCGGTAGATAAACTCTCGTGGGTTGTGAAGTGAACTTTACCGGTGGTAAGTTTTCCTAATGTGTCAAATCCTGCTTGCAACGCAGCTCCCTGACCATGTACGATAAAATCGTAGTCGGCAGCAAGTGGTGCAGTATCACAACCAGAAACGAAAATAGCCTTAGGAGCATCTGCGGTTCTAGCAACTGTTCCAAATGGTCTACGCTTGATCAAACTGATCAAACCCATTTCAACCATTTTGGCCTTTACATCATCGTTTGATGCATTGGCTGCCAATGGCCCGAAATCTTCATATCGGGTTTCCTTATCCGCTAGAATCTTAACTCCCAAAATCTTCCGCTTCGCGCCACGGACGATTTCAGCAATTTCACCACTAACTGGCGAAACAATTTTAACGTCTGGATGATCCTTCGAAAAGAATAGTCCGGTTCCGGCTTTTACCTCGGCACCTTCCTTTAAAAGAAGTTTGGGTGTTAGGCCCTTAAAATCGGTTGGCTTCACCAGAACGGTATCTGACGCACTGGAAGTTCCGTAAACTTTGTCTGCCTGTCCATCCACTGGAATGTTAAGGCCTTTGCTAATCTTGATGTTCATTGACATCCCTGTTTTAGAGGTGGGTTTGTCTGTTCTAAAAATCGCGGCAAAAATAAGAGAAACGAAGATCAGCGGTGACCTTAATTACCCACCTTTTTAATTTAGATTGATTCTAAATAATAAAAAGAGACTATTGGCATTTTAATTGGCTACTCCTGTACTTTTGCCACATATGAAACTGCTTATCAAGCTTTCCTTTTTACTGATAATTATTCCTGCCATCTGTGTTGCACAGGATAAGGAGGAAGACGATTACTACGAAGACAATTATCTGAGATACAGCGACTTCATCTACAAAGACAACATTAAAACCGTTGAATTTGAAATGCGAGATGTAAACGTATCGCTGCCAATTATCATGCTTAGAAGCGGTCAGCAATTGCAGTTGAGCTTTGATGATTTAGATGGAGGCTATAAAAGCTACAGCTACACTGTATTTCACTGCGATAGAGATTGGAATCCATCGGATATTTCATTTATGGATTACGTGGATGGATACAATGAGGACCTGATATACAACGAGGACTACTCTTTCAATACAAATCAACTTTACACACATTACAGCTTTGTGTTTCCAAGAGAAACCATGCAACTGAAAATTTCTGGCAACTATGTGTTGTATGTTTTTGAGGATGGTGATCGGGAAAACCCAGTGATAACGAGAAGGTTTAGGGTATATGAACAACTGGTAGCTATCAATGCAGAAGTCAGAAGGCCAGCGGTAGCAGCCGAACGCTATTCGCATCATAGCTTAAAAATATCCGTCAATTATGAGGATTATCAACTTCAGAATCCGCTCAGAAATGTTTCGCTGTATGCCTATCAAAATCAACGTTGGGATAATTCTTACGAAAACCTCAAGCCAGTTTTTCTAAGAGAGAAAGAACTTGTTTATGACCAGATGGATGGCGTTGTATTCAATGGTGGCAACGAATTTCGGTGGTTAGATATTCGCAGTTTGCGTTATCAACCCGAAAACGTGGACCGCGTTTATCAAGACAGGGACTCGTCTATGACCCATGTGTTTATGCTTCCAGATGTTGAAAGAAGATCGCAACGTTATCGAACAGAAACTGACCTTGATGGTCGTTTCGACATTAGTATTCAAGAAGGAAACGATGGTAGGGTGGAATCTGATTACGCAATAGTTCACTTCAAATTAGCCAGTGATACCATGCTTGACAGTGCATCGGTGTATCTCTTTGGTGGATTGACGGATTGGAGATACCAGAGTCGCTATCGCATGGATTATAATAGGAGGGGGAATGCTTACGAACTTTCAGCTTATGTGAAGCAGGGGTATTACAACTACCAGTACATGGTTGTGCCAGATAAGCTAGAATCAAGGACAAGAGAGAAGGGAGGTATTGGTCAAACATTCGAGTTTGAAGGCGACTTCTATCAAACTGAACAGATCTACACGCTTTTTCTATACGAAAGCCCTATGGGTGCACGATACGACCGGTTGATAGGCTACACCAAAATCAACTCTAGTCGGTTGAATTGATTGTCAAATCTACCTCACAATTGGATCAAATATTGGTTATAGCTACATTACACTCAAGCCTTAAATTGCGGATTATGAAGCAGGTGATTTTTTGGTTTTATACGATGTTTTTATTTGGATGTACAGTCTCAACTGATACTGATAAAGCATCACGGTGGAAAAAGGTGTCCGAATCATTGGTCGAAAGTTGCGATTCGTTGAAAATAGCTGATGTTCATAGTTTGTCTTGTTTGGCTTATGCCAATGCACTTTTACATGGTTGGAATCATCCGTTGACCCAAGGTAGATTAAATGCCCTTCACTCATCCATTGCACTAAATGGATACGGGTTGGGCTACTCATACGATGCGTTTCAAGACGGTACAATGAATCCCGCTACGACCAATTATACGGTCACTATTACTGATCATGTAGGGCTTGTGCTGATTGAAGGGTATAAGAATGGAGTTGTTCCAAAATCTGAGATCAACAAACTGGTAGTAGCATTGGAAAAGGTGCCAAATGCTGACAATTTGACTCCAGGAATCTGCTTTGCGTATTCTGATAATCTAAATGACAGTGTGGGCTGTGTGCATAATGTAAATATTAGCGTGGCGGTGTTTTACCAAGAGTTAATAAACACAGGACTAAAGAACGACACCTTTAATCAAAGAGTTAGTATGATATTGGAACGGGAACAATTTGCTTACAATGACTTTTCAAAAAACTATCCTTATTGGGATGGATCAAGTCAACTAACTGATCAGAATCATTTGGCTTTTCAGGCATGGTGTCTCTACCAGCACGATAACCCCGAGACCAAAGAGATTGCACAACAGATCATCGAAAATTTAGTCAATAATAGGGAGCAAAGCATTTCTGCATTAATCGGACATCTGCGAATAATGCCCTACAATGATAAAAACTCAGATGAGCTTCTGACCGAGTTGGAATCTATTATTAATAACCAGAGTAAGCTTACCACGCATGGTTCTTACGACTTAAATAATCCTAGAATATTAGCGCAATTCGCAATGCATTCTACAGTCTACTGGAGTCTAATCGTAAAACAGAATACCTTAGAATAAATGCTTAGTGCTTTTTCACTCTTCAATTTGTGCAATCTCGAAGGCGGCTTCTATCAAACTGAACAGATCTACACGCTCTTTTTATACGAAAGCCCGATGGGTGCTAGATGCGATAGACTTATTGGATACGCGAAGGTCAATTCGAGTCAGTTGAATTGACGTATATCTTCGGAGATTAAGAAAAGTTATGGTATTCCAAAAGTCACCAACATAGCTAGTCTTATTCCGGGCAATTGACTTAAATTGGCAATGGAAATGATTTTGCTGAATTATATTCTGATCCTTCAATAAAATAAATTATGCTAGTCCGCCTGTGTGCACTTACTAGTTGCGATAGCGATTGTAAGTCGATCAAAAAGTCTGTGACCAAAGTATCTTCTGTTGAGTTTGTAGC
>JBLFWJ010000106.1:0-11663 GCA_047611425.1 Bacteroidia bacterium
TCCACATTCAATGCAAGGGTATTGAATGTGTTATCGTTGGCTGGACTGGCAAAGCAAACAGCTGGTAGCATTACTACCAATGCGGTGATAATAGACAGAAAAGACTTCATGTGTTGGATGGGGACAATAAAACCCGAATGTGGTTTCCTAGCACTCTGTTTGAAGACTATTCCTTCAAAATTCTAAACACTTCATTCTGTCCATTGGCAGTCATCACTTCAATCGATGAAATGAGAAGATTAAGCTGACTCCAAAGGTTCGACATCTCTCCCTTGTGCTCCACTGATCAATTTCGCCATCACAATTCTGTGATGGCGTTTTTTCATTTAAGGAATCGTGAACTCGTTCACAGATTCGTGGAAATGGAATACTGGAATTCGCGAAGGGATAGAGAAATTGATTGACCGCGTTGATAAAGTTGGGATGCCATGGGATTCCCCCAGAGTTCACTAAAGAAAAAGTCCGTCAGGTATGACGGGCTTTTTTCGTGAGAATTATCACGAAAAAACAACCAAGTCAAATTGGTTACGTCAATGCAATTGACAATTGCTTGACGGTTATCAATAGCAAGAAGTCTTACTTTCGAAATGTCCACCAATTTTTCTACCATCGAAAAGTGAATTCGAATCTCCCCAGATATTCAAAGCGGTTTGCTGTTTTTGCATTTATTTGTGTTGGTTTTTTCGCGTGCAACAAGGATGAGGTTACCGGAATTCAAGAACCACCTGAACTGGAATCCCTGGTTAAGTTTGATCTGAGTAGAGTCCCATACGATTCACTAAGTACCTACAATTTCTTTGATGGATTAATGTCCGATCAAGAACCTGCTTATGGCGTTATACCATACGATCTTATTACAACTTTATTTACAGACTATGCACACAAACACCGGTTTGTTTGGATGCCAGATTCTGTTAGCGCTACTTATAATTCTGATAATGAGGTTTTAAATTTTCCGGATGGTACGGTATTAATCAAGTCATTCTACTACGACCATGTTCAACCAGCTGACGAGACTAAAATCATCGAGACACGCCTTCTCATAAAAGTCAATGGCAATTGGGAGTTTGCCAATTATATCTGGAATTCTGACCAAACAGCAGCGACCTTAAACCTCGTTGGGGACAATGTAGATTTAAGCTGGATTGATGAGAACGATATTTCGCGCGATACGCGGTACCGGATACCTTCTGAAGCCGAGTGTTTGAATTGTCATAAAATTAATTTGGAACCAATTCCTATCGGACCCAAACCACAGAATTTGAATAGAGACTTGATGTACGAAGATGGAACGATGAACCAACTTCAAAAATGGAAGGATCTAGGGTTAATTTCTGGAAACATACCAGCGTTAATCGAAACGATTGTGAACTGGGAAGACGATTCCAATTCACTTCAAAGCCGAGTAAGGGCTTACGTAGATGTTAATTGCTCTCATTGTCATGCAAACGAAAAGCATTGTGATTATCGAGCACCTAGGTTTGCTTGGAGCGAAACTACAGACCCAGCTAATCTTGGAATATGCGTAGTGCCTGATGATATTCCGATACAACAGCTTACGCACATTGTATCTAGCGGTAATATTCCTAGATCAGCATTACATTACAGACTAAACTCAACTGATGAAACAGTTCGAATGCCATTACTTGGCCGTACGCTGGTTCACGAAGAAGCTGTTCAACTCATTGAACAGTGGATAAACACTTTAAATCCACCTTGTAATTAACCTACCATGAAAAAAGCTCTACTTACATCAACATTATTACTCGTAGCCTTAATATCCTCTCAGGCCCAGAACACCTGTGAAACGGCTTTATCTGTAAACGTGGGAACCTACGATGTCGCCCTAATCAATGGAAATGATGCCCCGTTGTATTTCATCTGTCCACCAAATAGCGGAACCGCCACCATGGCAGAATGGTACACCGTAACAACCGGGCAGGATACCACTATCACCGTATCAACAGATCTCCCGCAGAATTCTGGGGGCGATACCAGGATCAACATTTATAGCGGGGTTTGCGGGGATTTCTCTTTAGTATGTGAAGGAGGTGACGATGATGGTGGGGTCGGACTCCTCTCTATCGCAGTATTTCAAGCTGAGCAAGGAGTTGAGTATTTCATCGTATTTGACGATCGCTGGTCGACCAATGGATTCGATTTCGAGGTTTCGTTCAGCCCACCGATTGTTGGGCCAGTGTCCTTCACCCCTGTTAGCATACCATGTACCGGTTGTGGAAGTTGTGTTGTAGACATGAACGGAGATCATTTAGATGATCTGGTTGGTGTATCATCAACGAATATTAACATGCACATTCAACAATCTGGAGGAGGGTTTGCCTCAACTAATGTGACTACCACACAAGCGGATAACCCTGCTTCGTGGAGTATGTGTGCCGGTGACTTGGACAACAATGGATTTACCGACTTAGTGTACGGAGGTGGCCAGGGCGCTACGTTTATGATTGCCAATGCCGATGGAACCGCATTTACCGAGATCAGCCCTAGTCAGTACATTTTCTCACAACGAAGCAACACAGTTGACATCAATAATGATGGCCTTTTGGACGTATTTGTGTGTCATGATGTAGATCCAAACGTTTACTTTATCAATGATGGAATTGGTGGGTTCACAACCAATCAAGGTGGTTTAGGAGATGTTGAAGTAGGAGGGAATTATGGCAGCTTGTGGACCGATATTGATAACGATGGAGACATCGACATGTTCATTTCAAAGTGTGGGTCATCCAACATAAATGAATTGCACATAAATGATGGCACCGGCAATTTTACAGAGATGGCCGCATCATTTAATTTGAATGATCCAACGCAAACATGGAGTAGCTCTGTTGGTGATTTTGACCATGATGGAGACATGGATATTGTGGTTGGAGCAAGCTCTGGAACTCATGTTGTAATGCGAAATGACATCACCACATTTACAGAGGTTACAGTTGGTTCAGGGTTCGATGCCTTTTTTGGTACAAGCACGGAGTGGATAACGAAAGATTTTAATAACGATGGATATCTAGACATCATGGGTTCTGGTGCAATGATGATGGGTAACGGTGATCTCACTTGGGATTACACTCCAACAAGTTTATACAATGGACCAATCGGAGACCTGAACAATGATGGATTCCTAGATATTGTAAACGGCAACACCATTAATTACAACGATGGAAATGACAATAATTGGATCAAAGTATTTCCAGTTGGAACCGTAAGTAATATTGATGGAATTGGAGCTCGAGTGGAAATTGTAACCCCTTCTGGAACTCAAATACGTGAAATCAGAAGCGGAGAAGGATTCAGTGATATGCACAGCATGGCGGCCAATTTTGGAATTGGAACGGATACGGAAGTTAATGAAGTCACTATTACTTGGCCTTCTGGGATTGTAAATACGATTTCAAATCCAACCATTAACCAAGGTCATGAAATCATAGAGGAAGAAAGCACCGTGGGTATTGACCGTCAGAATATAAATACCGACATGAGCGTTTATCCAAACCCAACTGCTGGGAATCTCATTATCAATTGCTCAACCAGTACTAATGGTGCCAACTACATCGTCCTTAGTCCTGTTGGACAGACGGTACAAGCCGGTGTTATTCTTGGAAATGCGCTCAATGTAAGTCCGCTGGAATCGGGGATGTACTTGATTCAAGTTGAACTTGAGAATGGTGCAGTTGCTCAACAGCAATTCATTAAGTCGGAGTAAGCTGATAACCTTTAGAGTTTTTGTATTGCATGAAAAGCCCGCCATTTCGGTGGGCTATTTCTTTGGTCGAAATGAAAAAAACTAGGTGCCAATGGGTTATTGATTTTTGGCGCTTTCAATGATCCAAGAATGCACATCCATAAAGCTGAATGCCATTCTCAGCTTCTTGAAATCCATCGATCCAGAAGCAATCAGATTCTCAAATTCGGCTTTTCGACTCTCAGCAGAAAAGCTGGAATTCAGATGCATTAGTAATAATCGTTCTACTCCAGAAGATTGGGTTTTCACTTGAATATAATCTTGAAGAGATTTGAATCTGGCTTGAAAAAGCGATTCATCCCTCGTTTCATAACAAGCTAATAATTCGAGCCACTTAGATAAACTATTGAGCCGTTGGTAATCGCTCATATTGAAATCCACATTCAATTTTGAAATGCGATGGAAACACTCCGAATGCTTTTTCGAAACAAACAACGACCAATCGTGAAGAAGCCCAATTTCAATTTCGGTCAGCCGATCAACAGTAGACACATATACCGGGTTCTGAATGAAAGCTCGATAGTAGTTTATTAGGTATTCAGTTTCTCCTTTACTGGCTAAATAAGCACAATGGATAACTGGGAAAGAAGGTGGACTTGCAACAAATTATATGTGGGCGGGGGTTGACGGCCCATTAGGCAAAACGTTTGCTTGGAGAAATAATGCAGATCTTGAAATGTCTCCAGGGTTCAGTGCAAATCCACAAACAGGAACGCAAACCGAAATACGGTTCGTGTTTAAATTTCAATAGAACGGAGAAAGGACATTCTAGAAACCTGATCAGGTTACGGCTCGAACCATGTCAACCACCAATCGTGGTCATACTCCTATTGTCCTTATGAGATTCTGGATTAGAGAACTGTTCGAAAGAATTTAGACCTGCTCTAACCGCCTTCTTACTGGAGATTGATTCTGCAATGAGTGGAAGAACATCTTCTCCTGCTCTGAGTGCAGATAGAAGGTCGGTCTCGCCATTCGAGAACAAGCAATTCTTAATCTTGCCATCGGCAGTCAGTCGTATTCTGTTGCAGCTATCACAGAACGGGTTCGTCACAGAACTTATTACCGCAAAAGTTCCTTTGGCACCCTCAACTTTGTAGTTTTTGGCTGTGTCATTTGGTTGATCATCAATTCGGATTACTCGCTCGTAACCAAACTTATTCTTAGCCTTTAATATAATTTCTTGATAGGAGATTCCTTTGCTCCAATCCCAACTATTGCCATCAAACGGCATGAATTCGATGAAGCGAATATTGTAGGGTTTATCAATGCTCCAAGTAATGAAATCCTCAATCTCATCATCATTCACACCTCGCATCACAACCATGTTAATCTTGACCTTGATTCCAGATTGTTCTAGCAATTCGAGGTTGCGAAAGATTCGGTCAAACTGATCACGCCTCGTTATTTCCTTCATTCGGTCTCGCTGAAGGGTGTCAATACTTACGTTAATTGATTTGATTCCAGCCTCCTTGAAAACATCAATAAACTGATCTACCAGCACGGCATTGGTCGTCAATGTAAGCTCAATTGGAAGTTGAGAAAGTTGTCGGATAATGCTTGCCGCATCCTTTCTGATCAAGGGTTCGCCACCAGTAAGTCGGATTTTGGTTACGCCTAAATCCACAAAGGTTTTGGCCAGATAAAGGATCTCCTCAGAGCGCATAAATTCTTCACGTGGCCGAAGCTGAATACCTTCTTCAGGCATGCAGTACGTACACCGCAAATTGCAACGCTCAATCAGCGAAATGCGCAGGTAAGTGTGCGCTCTGCTAAACGTGTCAGTTAGTATTTCGGTTGATGGTTTCAAATCAATCGTGCCTAGCGTTTCTTAGAATTCCAAAGATGTGCAGCAATGGCGGAAATAATGCGTCCATGCTTTCTTTAGCTCCATTGGTGGATCCGGGTAAAGCCAAAACCAACGTTTGGTCAATAACTCCAGAAACGGATCTCGACAACATCGAATATGGAGTGCGGTCTTGGCCATACTTTCTAATTGCCTCAGCAATTCCGGGAATCTCACGATCCAGCATTGGAATCAACGCTTCAGGCGTTACGTCCCGCTTTGATAAGCCTGTTCCACCGGTAAATATGATCATGTCGGTTTCCTTCTCAACAGCTTTATTCACCTCATGTTGAATGTCCTCTACAATATCTGGAATTACCAGATAATTGTCAATCACAACGTTGCAACTTTTCAACTTGGCAATGATTGCCTTTCCAGCTCGATCCTCTTTTTCTCCTTTTGAGATTGTGTCGGAACAGACGATAACTGCCGCGGTTAAGTCCTTCCTAAATCGATCTTTAAAGTCAGATTTTCCACCCTTCTTTTTAAGCAGTTTGATGTGATGTATCTCAACGCCTTTATCGATTGGCTTAAGCATATCGTACATGGTTAAAGCCACAACCGAAGCACCGTGCATCGCTTCAACTTCAACACCCGTTTTGTAGATGGTTTTCACGTTCATCAAAATGGTAATCTCCAACCCATCAATGCTGTATTCGATGCTTGCTTGCTCTATTGGAATTGGGTGACAATCGGGCAGGAGGTCAGGTGTTTTCTTTACCCCTAGGAGCCCGGCCGCTTTGGCCATTTCAAAAACATCACCTTTTGGAACCGTTCGCGATTTTATCGCTTCAATGGTTTCAGGCTTGCTCACCTTAACAATCGCCTGGGCAGTGGCAATTCGTAATGTGCTCGATTTATGGGTGATGTCAATCATTTGTTCTCTTTCCAAACGTGAGTTTCATCTTCAAAAACCTCTTTCCCGAAGATGGGCGCATTGGCTTTGATCTCTTCCACAATAAATCGAGTGGCGTCAAAACAGTCCTTTCTGTGGGCTGATGACGTGAAGACAAAGAGACAAATTTCGCCTGCTTTTACTTGACCCAAACTGTGATAGATGTGCATGCAGGTAAGGTCGAATTTCTCGAATGCAGCTTCTCGAATTTCGTACATGGCTTGGTTAGCCATTTCCTCGTAAGCCGAGTATTCTATGGCCGTGACTTTCTTTCCATCAATCTCATCTGCCCTAACCTGACCAAGGAAAATGTCATGTCCACCAATGTTGGTTTTCACTTGATGGTGGGCAATTGAAGTTGCAATCTTTTCAGGGGTAATTGGCCCATGAACGAAGACGTTCTTGATCTTTTTGTCACTGCTCATTTGCAATTGATGTGTTGGTTACAATGCCACCTTCAGCATTGATCAGAATAATATTTTTCATGTTTTGGTGGAGAAATTCGATGGCGTGCAAACTTCTAATTCCGTGTTGACAAAAAACGACAACGGGCCTTCCTGCTTCCAACTCATTTAACCTACCGGGCAACTCGTGGAGAGGAATATTCACAACACCACTTTGATCAAGTTTTGGCATTTCGTGTGGCTGACGAACATCCAGAAAAGTCAGGTCACCTTTTAATTTGTCAATCTTTTCCCAAGTCAATGATTGAGGTGCTGGAGAACAGTTTGCAGTGTAATCAGAATCACCCCACGCTCTTTTCGCTTTTTCAATTTGCACCTCGTTTTTTGAAAAACGCACGGTGCTGTCTTCATTATTTAGAACGTTGATGAGCTTCAGTTTTCCGGATAGTGGCTCACCAATTCCGAGAATTACTTTTAATGCTTCGGTGGCCTGGAGCGTTCCAACGATTCCGGGCAAAACGCCAAGCACTCCCACTTCCTCACAATTTGGAATTTGATCCGGTTTTGGAGGGTCTGGAAATAAGCATCGATAAGTCGGGCCTCCATTCAAATTAAACACCGAAACCTGTCCTTCAAATTTGTGAATAGCACCATAAACAAATGGCTTGTTCAATTTCATACAAGCATCATTTACCAAGTAACGAGTCGAGAAATTATCTGTGCCATCAATCACGAGATCGTAGACTTCAACGATTTCTAAGGCGTTTTCTTTAGTAAGATTTTCCGGGTAGATGTTGATTCGAACCTCTGGATTCAAGGCTTCTAGTCTGTTTTTAGCGGCTTCAACTTTCTTCGTTCCAATGTCTGACGTGCTGAATAAAATTTGTCGTTGAAGGTTAGATTCTTCGATCAAGTCACCATCAATTATTCCAATAGTCCCAACTCCTGCTGCTGTCAAGTATTGAAGTGCGGGACAGCCCAAGCCACCAGCACCAATCATCAGAACTTTAGCATCAAGCAGTTTCTGTTGACCAGATTCTCCAATTTCTGGAAGCGAAATATGTCTGTCGTAACGGGTCATTTCATCCGCCTGCAAATGGCGGCAAAACAGCCACCTCATCGTTTTCATTTAATTCCATTTCCTGTGAAGCAATGCTTTGATTCACCGCAATTTGAAACGAGATTTTACCAAGTTCTGGAACCACCTCTTGCAACTGAACCGCCAAGTCTCCAACGGTATTTCCCGTAGTTTCAAATGACTCTGTGCTTGCATCAGTCCATTCAGCAATCATCCCAAAATACTTGATTTTAATCTTCATTCAAGATCTTCTTTTCGGTTCATATTCTTGACCAAATCTTCGTCTTCAACAGTCAGAGTCTTTACACTCAACTTTTCTAAAACTGATTGAAGTCTATGCTCCTTTTCGGCAACTGCTCGTTCAAAGGTTGGTAAACATTTTCTGTTGTAAACTCCAATAAGTGGATGAATACCTGTGGATGAACTTGCTGCTACAATGTCCGAATTACCTGTCGTATTTAATAGCGCCTTCATTAGGTCGATTCCAACATTTGGTGTGTCACAACTAAGAATCAAATTGAGTTCTGTTTTAGAACCTTTCAAACCACTTAAAACGCCCATCACGGGACCATAATTTGGCTGCTCATCTTTAATTAAGTCGCAACCAAAAATGCGGTAATAACTGTTTGTTGTAACGATGATTATTCGACTGCAAACTTTAGCCATTGGCTCAATGATATGCTGAATCATCGGCTGCCCTTCAAAAAGCATCAAACCCTTGTCTGTGCCCATTCTGGTGCTTTTTCCACCCGCGAGTATAATGCCTGTTACTTCGTCCATCAAGTAAGAAATAGTTTGGCGCATGCTATAATTAGCACAAAAGCTAAAACCCGTTTTAATGCCAGATTGTTCAGCTTCATGCTACCCAAAAATCCTCCAGCTAAACCTCCTATCAAAGCTATTCCAACTAAAAAGAAAGCATCTGGCTCGACTGTAATTCCTCGGCTTAAATGGCCAAACAATCCAGCAGCGGAATTAACCCAGATAAATGCGGCCGAAACAGCCGCTGCCTGTTTCATTGTTCCCCAACGCATTAATAGAATTAAAGGACTGAGAATAATCCCGCCACCAATGCCAATCAACCCTGAGAAAAAGCCAATCAATCCTCCAGCTGCCAGTCCCTGCCAGATTGGAACATCACGTGTTTCATTGGTGTCTTTTCCTAATAGACCGAGCATACGCAGAATGGCAAAAACCAAAAGAACCGCGAGTATTTTCTTGTAAATGGCTGCATTCACTTCCATCATTCCACCCAAAAAGGAGAGAGGAACTGATGCCAGCGCAAACGCCAAAAACAACTTCCAATTGAAGTGTCCTTTTCGGGCGTATGCGATGAATGATATAGCCGCAACAAAAAGGTTCAAAACCAATGCTGTTGGTTTCATAGTACTAACCGGAAACGACCACAAAGCCATGATGGCGAGGTATCCGCTGGCTCCTCCATGGCCCACAGATGCATACAGCAAAGCAACTACTGGAAGTAGCGCAAGAAAATAGTGTATGCCTTCAATTTCCCAGATGTTCATGAACCAATAATTCCTTTTGGGGACAACGAAAGTAGAAGAGTGGTGGAATTGGCAATACGATGATTTGCTAGGTAAGTTGGTAGTCGTTAGGCACACGGTGATTCAAAGGACTGTCATTTGTCAAAGCCTTATTTTCGAAGCTAATCACGTAATGTTCTTCAAGCACTCATGAACGAAATATGTAACAACCAAACGGACTATGCATCAACGGTGATGAATTATGGACAAAAGCTGCTCATTGCTATTCTTATCCTCATCATAGGGTTCTGGATTGCAGGTATGATGGTTAAGGCCGTTAAGAAAGTGATGGAGAAAAAAGGGTTCGGCCCGGCTCTGCAAAGCTTCCTCGGAAGCATGCTGAGTATTACGTTGAAAGCGATGATTGTTGTCAGCGCTCTAGGAACCATGGGTATTGAAATGACCTCTTTCGTTGCGCTTTTAGGTGCCGCTGGTTTGGCGGTTGGAATGGCACTGAGTGGGACACTTCAAAGCTTTGCAGGTGGTGTTATGATCCTATTATTCAAGCCATTTAAAGTTGGAGATTTAATTGAAGCACAGGGCCATGTTGGCTGGGTTCAAGAGATTCAAATTTTCGTAACCATCATCACTACTCCAGACACACGAACCGTTATTATTCCTAATGGAATTCTATCCAATGGAGATATAACCAACAATTCTAAATTGGGTAAAATGCGAGTTGATTTGGTAATTCCCTACGAATCAAACATCAAGCAGGCTCGATAAGTGCTTATGAAAGTGTTGACGGACCATCCAAAAGTGATGCAAGATCCCGCGCCTTTTGTTGGAGTTGTAGAATTAGGTGATAGCTCGGTAAACCTTGCGGTTCGTCCTCATTGTAAAGCAGAACATTATTGGGATGTCTATTTTGATGTTTATGAAACCGGAAAAGAAGCATTGGATTCAGCTAGCATTACTATTCCATACCCTCAAATGGATGTGCACATGGCGAAGTCCTGATAGATTAACACAATTTGAAAGGCCGAGTAAGATTATTCTTACTCGGCCTTTTTCGTTTGGCAAGATTAACTTCGCGCCATGGCAGATTTGATGTGGAGAGCAGGCAAATACCTTGGGCATTGGTCTAAGGCGAATACCCGCCACGGCACACATTCACCTTTCGTATACAAATTGCTGGATGAGGTGGTCTATGATGATCGCCACTTCTATGCATACGATACAATTGCGAAGAGAAGAAATGAGCTTTTGGCAGATCATTCGTCCATCGCGATTCTTGACTTGGGTGCAGGTTCCAGCATCAATTCGAATAAGTCGAGACGGGTTTCAGACATCGCTCAGAATTCTCTTAAGAACGAGAAAATCTCGAAGCTTCTTTTCCGTTTAATCGACCATTTCCAGCCGAAAACGATGATCGAGTTAGGGACTTCTCTCGGGATCAGCGGATTGCATCAAGCGCTCGCGTATAAAGGAGGAATGCTGCATACGTTTGAAGGTTGCCCAGAGACAGCCAAGATTGCGCAAGCCACATTTGACAAAGCGGAAGTTGAAAATGTCACACTTCATTTGGGTGATTTTTCCAAAACCCTTCAACCCGTTGTTGATGAAATTGATTCAGTTGATTTTGCCTTTTTGGATGGCAATCATCAGTACCAGCCAACCGTTGATTATTTCAATCAATTGTTGCCCAAATGCAACGAAGGAACGGTGATGATTCTCGATGATATTTATTGGTCAAAGGGAATGGCCAAAGCTTGGGAAGAAATCAAGCAGCATGAGCGAGTATCGTGTTCCATCGACATGTTTCACATCGGTATCGTCTTTTTCCGAAAAGGTCAGAAGAAGGAACATTTCAAGATAAAATTCTGATTCTTCGTTCAACATTTCTTGGGAATTTCGGTTTATCCAAAGCCGTTTACCTGTTTAACTTCGCCAGCCATGAGCAACGTCATTGAAACCCGAAATCTTGCCAAGATCTACCAAATGGGTAGCGAAAAGGTTCATGCCTTGCGCGACATTTCCATCGACATTAAAACCAACGAATACGTGGCGTTGATGGGTCCATCTGGATCCGGTAAATCCACGTTGATGAATATGATCGGTTGTTTGGACACACCAAGCAAAGGGACATATGTTCTGAATGGACAAGATGTAAGTCGAATGACCGACAACGAG
>JBLFWJ010000107.1:0-11617 GCA_047611425.1 Bacteroidia bacterium
GAGGCTACCTGAAAAACGTAATTCGGATCCACCGGAAGATCCTTTTGATCTAAGCTAATTCCTTGATTAGTCCTTCTATCAATTGATCGCTGAGATAAAAACTGGATTGGGTCAGTAATCGTAAATGGCGTATTGTCTTTGTCCATAAAGCCAACCCAAAATTTCTGCGGGTTCTGTCCGAAAGAACTTAATCCCAATAGGACCATTATGGCCAAAATCAAACATCTTCTCATTCTCCGAAATCAGTGATTTTCTGTTCAAAAACGAAACCTACGGTATCCTTTAAGGATGGAGTGTCCGGATTTTGCTGAATGTCATAAACCATTATCTGACGGTGAATCAAACCTACGTTCAACGCATAAACCTCTTGACTGAACAGATTCAGCCCGAATGCCGCTGGTCTATCAATTTGAATAACCGTTACGGTACTATCGAACGTTAATCCGTTAATGGTGTAAGCCTGATGCACGTCCTGATAAGTGTAATTCCAATCGACCGGAATTGGGCTTTGCCCTAACCAAGACTCAATGCTTTGATGCTCAGTACGATTGTTGCCAAGCCATTCCTTTCCTTCTTCAACAGGGAAATTGTGCTTAATGAAAATTACGTTCTCTTCGTTCTGTTCTGCCGTCAGCGTGGTTCGAGCTTTGCTCCAGATGTCGGTAATATTCCAAGAAAGTGTATCCATAATTCGTTTGAATCTTTCAATTCGAATTGATGGTCGATTCTCATCGTCAATGAATGCCGACTCATTTAGCTCTCTCAATTGATAATGTCGTTCTCCTGAGCCGATGGCACCAATAGGATCATCTCGCCAAACCGAATCAACTTCGTATTCAACCCAACTATCAACTTCCATCGGGAAGTAATCAAGCCCAAGAACAGGCTGTAATGGGTCTTCTTTGTAACAGGATTGCAACGCTAAAGAAATAGCGCCTAGAACAAATGCAATTTGAAGAATTGACCTCACACCTTAAAGATTGTGTTATTTGATGAAACCACCACCGATCACGTCATCTCCTTCATAAAAAACAGCTGACTGACCCGGTGCAATGGCACTAACTTCCTCAAGAAACTTGACTTGAACTTCCTCACCTACCTGCTTGACCAAACTAGGCGCTCCATTGTGCTTGTAACGCACCTTTGTCAATGCATCCATCTCGTCTGGGAGCGATGCATATTTCTGAAGATTCAAACCTTTAACAGTCATTTCAGAACCCATCAAATCCTCTTGCTTACCCAACACAACAGTATTCGAATCAGGCTGAATATCAGTAACATACATAGGCTCACCTAATGCTATTTCCAACCCCTTTCGCTGACCCACTGTATAGAATGGATACCCTTTATGTTTCCCTAACACTTCTCCGGAAGTTGACACAAAATCGCCTCCATCAACCCGCTCTTCTAAACCCTCTACTCTCCGTTTTAGGAAGCCTCTATAATCATTATCAGGCACAAAACATATTTCGTAGCTCTCGCTCTTAGTTGCTATTGCTTTAAATCCTGAATCGAGGGCAATTTGCCGAATCTTGGATTTCTGGAATCCTCCCAGCGGGAAAATTGTTCGAGCCAAGCTCTCTTGACTTAAACCCCACAGAACGTAACTCTGGTCCTTGGTTTCGTCTACCCCCTTGGAGACAACGTATCTCCCATTTTCTTTCCGAACCTGAGCATAATGGCCCGTTGCTATAAACTCACAATCTAATTGATCGGCACGCTTTAGTAAGGCATCCCACTTAATATGCGTATTGCAAAGCACACAAGGATTTGGAGTTCTGCCTGCTAAATATTCACTCACGAAATTCTCGATAATGTGATCACCAAATTCCTCACGGATATCAATTATGTAATGAGGAAATCCATAATGAACCGCCATATCACGAGCGTCATTAATATCATCAAGACTGCAGCACCCAGTAGTTTTCTTACTTCCACCTGAACTTGCATGATCCCATGTTTTCATGGTCATACCAATAACTTCATAGCCTTCCTCATGAAGCAACATTGCTACCACGGTGCTATCCAAGCCACCACTCATTGCCACTAATACTCTACCCTTACTTTCCATTGGTTTCGTCCCATTCTATGGTTGAGGTCAACTCACCCATTTCATACATCTCTACTCTATCCACACTACCATCTTCATTGTAGTGCGTTACTTTTCCGTTGAGTTTCCCCGCTGCGTAATGACCTTTCTTTTTCAACGTTTGGCCATGTAATTCTTCTACTGTTTCAGGTTCTTCTTGAAACTCCATTTCTGGCGGCACTTCTTTTTTAATCCACTCTCCGTTATCGTACCATTCTTTAAAATCTCCTTGCTCCTCCCCTCTTTTATACGTGTACTCACTCTTCGGCTTTTCATCAGGATAAAACTCTTTGAACGTTCCGTTCTGCTTTATACTCTTGGTTTTTGTTCCTTGATGGTAGGTGTCTTGGGTTTTTACAGAACCATTCATATTAAAAACCAACCACCTACCATGTCTCACTGCCTCCTGGTAATTACCCTGTAAGATTGGCTTGCCGTTTTCTTGATAAGAGTTGAACTCCCCATGAAGCTCTCCTTTCTGGTAATCAGCTTCAATCCACGGTTTTCCATTCTCAAAAAATTTCAACCATTTACCATTCTTTATTCCTTGGTTGAAGTGGAGTTCTTCCAATGGCTGTCCTGACTTCGGGTAATAGCTTTTGCTCATGCCATTCAACACATCCATGCTGTAAACTTCCTCTAGCACAAGAATTTCTTCATCATTAAAGAACTGCCACAGGCTGTCCTTTTTCTCTTTCACAAAAACCCCTTTCCCTTTAATTTTTCCATTGATGTGGTAGCTATGATGAGCTACAGAAACACCATCAATTAGATGATTGTTCGTTGCTGACAACTTTCCATTATCATAGTAATATTGAAAAAGCCCTACCGGCTTATCATCCTTGAATTGACCTTCATATCGAAGCCTTCCATTCTGATGGTTTTTTTTCCAAACGCCTTGCTTCAGGCCTGAGGCATCGGTCTGATTTGTTGGATCTTGAGCAAACCCAATTAAACTTACCAAACTGGCAAGTGTGATTAAAATGGAAATCTTTCGGATAAGGTTCATTTTCGAGGCCGCAAAGATAGGTTCAAATTAAGAGTTGGGTTCACTAGTAAACGGCTTTGTAGCACGGATCATTTCACGCTTTCCTGGTGGACCTGGAATCCTCTCGACACGAAACCCGACACTGATCATTGCCCTGCGTACATTGCCTTTGCAGCAATAGGTAACGAGAACCGCGCCATTGTTCATAGCAATGAACAGATTTTGAAATATATCAGCTGTCCAAAGTTCTGGCTGAGAGTCTGGAGAAAAAGCATCGTAATACAATAGGTCGATATTTGAGGGCAACTCAAATTCCAATAGTGAGGCTTCGTATTTGGTTAGGCTAAACCATGCGTGCAGCTGATTCAGATTACCATCCCACTCTGCTTCATGAATCTTCCAAAAGTCGTCTAACTCTTCCACTCCCAGTACATCTCCGTATGCTTTTATTTCGTTAGTACCCAATGGATAAAGCTCTATCGAATGATAATCAATGGAGATTTTACCAATTCTTGATTTTGCACTAGTTAACCAGACATTCAAGCCGGTGCCAAAACCCATTTCGAAAATCTTCAACCTGGTTTTACCAGCGTCAACTAGGTAATCCAGACCCGATTTAAGAAAAACATGATTTGATTCTTGAACTGCTCCGTGGCTTGAATGATAGGTCTCACCATACCGGTCGCTTGTAACCGTTGGCGAACCATCTTCGGTCAAAATGATTTTACAGCTGACTTTTTCACTCATTAAAATGTGATGCTTATCATGTAACCGACAACATTTATGTCGGAAACTTGTTGCGCGATTAAGATTGAATTAATAAAGGTCTAAGTGATGAAAAGAATTCCAAAAGAAGTGTTTGAAAATGCCATGTCTTATCAAGAGTTCTTCAACATGGTTGATACCATGGCAGAGGAAGGTGGAACGACCGGTGAGATGATTGAAGGACATGTAACCGCCACAAAAATGAATGCCCACAGAATGAAGCGGGTTGAAAAAACTACCATTCTGGATGAGGAGATGAGCGAGAAATTGAAGGGTTACGGGCCAGGGCTTAAGTTTTTGATTATCGCAGAATCATGGTGTGGTGATGCGGGACAAAATGTTCCTTCGATGGCGGTCATGAGCCGTGCTTGCAATTGTGTTGATATCCGAGTGATTATGCGAGATGAACACCTCGACATTATGGATCAATTTCTCACGAACGGGGGTCGTTCAATTCCGATAATGTTGTTGCTGGATGCAGATTACAATGTTCTTGGAAAATGGGGACCAAGACCTCGTGTCATCCAAGAAAGAGTAATGAAAAACAAGGAAACTCAAGAATTTACTGGCAGTGAAATGAACACTGAAATTCAACGGTGGTATGCTAAAGACAAAGGATTGAGCCTTCAGACTGAAATTATCGAAATGCTTGAAAGTGCATTGGGCAAGGTGGAAAGTTGACCCTCCACATTCCTCGGTCTCTGTAGAAACCCTTTCCCAGCGTCATTTCGGAATAGGTACAACCAAACGCAGCCTGGTCGGCTAGGCTAGAAATCTCCAGATCTTCCATTGAAACCAATCCTAAAGATTGGCTTGGACCACTTTAGAGTGGTTGACACAGTTCGCTGAACAGAGCTTAAAGGTCATACCTACGGCTCAATACATGGCCTGTGGGAACCCAAAGGGCAGACCTACGCATAAATATAGCCCATGTGGGAAGCTACAACCCCTACCTAGGTGCAAATACAGCCCCTGTGGGCTAGTTCTAAACACAAATTATTCATCAAACCCACCTTGCACGGAACACCCTAATGCTTGATTACGGTCAGGACTTCGACTTCACCATCCATATTGTGAATGGAAATGATGTACGGTCCTGACGTTCCGTTCAGATTCGTGCTCAGAATGGAAGCATTCTCCAAAGTTATAGTCTCCAACAATTGTCCTTGATAGGACTTGATTTCAACGAACCCGCTCATCGGTTTCTGAAATTCAATATTTACCAGCCCAGATGACGGATTGGGGTAAACTCCGATGTTCTTACTCGTCACTCTAGATTCAATTCCGATGTAAGAATCAGGCACAAGCTTTAGAATAAATGCGGCTGGAAGATTAGTCGTATAGATCAATGAATCTGGACCCGGATCGAAATCTATCGTGTGAAGAAAACCACCTGTAAGGAATATATTCCCGACTTGGTCAATTTCAATGGCGCTGCCTGTTTGCCATGCATTCAAGGTATGTTGAAACGTAACTACCCATTCAAGCCCACCAAGGGGCTTGATTTTTTGCACGTACAAGAAAGGGTAAGACGTATTAGAAGACAAAATGAGTGAGTCGGGACCGGGATCAAAGTCAACGGTTCCTGAAAAGGAGCCTAAGAGATACATGTTTCCATCAGGGTCTATATCAACCGCTGATTCTTCAGGTATGTTATGTGCCGCCCAAATCAATTCACCAAATTCATTTAGCTTGAGGATAAATCCGTCATAATTTCCGGTGGAAGTGACTTCATGCACACCGGGACCAAAATCAAGATTAACCGTTCCAAAGAAGCTGCCAAATACCAGTAGGTCCCCGGAATTGTCGAGGGCCACAGATCTTCCTTCATCAGACGCAACATCACCAATAGAATTAACCCATTCTAAATTTCCCAAAGTGTTCAATTTCATCACAAAAACCTCCTTGCGCGGAGCGTTGTTTGTAATACTGGCTGTTTGATTATTCACTCCTGCGTTGGGGTCAAAATCCACTGTGTCGTAATAAAAACCAGTGATATAAGAATTGCCACTTCCGTCTACAGCAATGGATGAACCTTGATCATCATAAGGCCCACCGATTGCTTTTGCCCAAACAAATTCGCCATCCGAATCCAATTTTGAAATGAATAAATCTGTCTTCGGATAAAATGGATCCCAGTTATAAGCAGAATGTTCGTCTACTTCTGTACTTGGATCAAAGTCTGCAGTTCCGATAAAAGTTCCGGTCGTGTAGATATTTCCAAGATCATCAGATTCCATGGACAGAATTATATCTGCGCCAAATCCACCGAATGTTTTAGCCCAAATAAAATCTCCTAACGGTGACAGTTTAAGCACGAATGCATCCCAACTAAGGCTGCTAAAACTCAGTGTGTCTTCTCCCGGATCAAAGTCATTGTATCCTCCGTAATTACCCGCCAGTACAAGATTACCCGAAACATCCAACGTTAAAGCATTAACTGTTTGACCATCAATTCTTTTTGCCCAAAGGAAATTCCCGACAGGGTCGAGCTTTAAAATATATTTTGACGTCACATAGCTGGTTAAAAATGAAGAGTCAGGACCCGGATCGAAATCAACCGTACCACTAAAACCGCCAACAGAATATGAATTTCCAAGTGAATCAGTTACTACGCTAGACCCAAACGATGGGCCGCCCGAACCATGGAAAGTATAGGCCCAATCAAGTTGAACATCTTGAGCAGTTGAGACAGAAAAAGTGAATAACAGAATAATGGATAAGCAAGCAGGGTGGATTTTCGAACTCATGCAGTCAAAATACTGAATCCTAATGGCAGGAGATTAATTCCTACTTCATTCCTCGTTGCTTCTTAATGCTTTCGTACGCTTTGGAAACAGATTGAAATTTCTCCTTGGCTGCATTTTGATGCTCAGGCCCAAGGTGGCTCACTTTATCGGGATGATACTTAACCGCCATTCTTCGATAGGCTTTTTTCACCTCATCGTTGGTGGCCTTTTCCGTTATCTCCAAAATCTTGTAAACCGAAGAGTCAGTCTGAGGAATGAACATCGCTCGGATGGAAGCGAAATCTTTATGGCTAATTCCAAGTGCACCAGCAATGCCAGACAACATCTTCAATTCAGATGTCGACATGTCATTATCCGCCTCTGCAATTCCGAACAAATAATGCATCAGTTGCAACCTAGACGAGTGATCCATGAACGAACGGATCTGGCCGCAGATTGGCCCAAGGTCAATTTTCTGATCTAGGAATCCCTTAAGAAGTTTGAGCTGATCATTAACTTTTTGCTTTCCAAATTGACGAGATAGAAACTCCCGCACATAATCCAACTCGGAACGCATCACTTTTCCATCCGCTTTCATAACTGCTGCAGACAGTATCAGCAATGAAACCTCAAAATCCCCTGGATTAGTGTGCTGCTGACGCTCGCGTTGAGTGGAATATCTTTTCTGAGTCGGCTGATTATCGTCCCAAGGCATGACATCGCTACTCGCGTTATCGAACATTGATCCTAGCGTAAACCCAAGCAATCCGCCAATTGGGCCACCTAATGCCCAACCCAAACCACCAGCAATCCACTTACCCAACTTAGCCATTGTTAAAGGAGTTGATTTCTAAAAATGTGATTCAAGAAGATGACCGTTTGGTCTTTGCTCTGAACATGTTGGTGGTCAACCTTCGTGTAATCATGTGCCAAAACATGACGAAATCGGCCGCCAAACTATAGACCGGGTGCTTGAACGTAGCAGGTTTGTTCTTCTCAAAAATGAGGTGCCCAGCCCATGCAAAACCGTATCCAGCAAGTGGCATAAACCAAAGCAGATTCCAGTTCTTGGTATAAATCGCTGCACCTAGAAAAACAAAAACCAAACCTGTACCGAGGTAGTGCAAAAACCGACATTGCGGATTTGAATGTTCCATTAAATAGTAAGGATAGAATTCCTTGAAGGAATTGAATTTTTGGGGCTCGCTCATCTACACAGATCGTATCCTGCGAATATAGGGCGCGGCTACAAATGAAAAAAGCCAATTGAATACACAAGTGGCTTTTGCTTATACAGGTAAATCGTTAATCAATCCCCGCTGGCAGACATTGGCCTTTCAGCCGAGAAGTTGAAGCCAGACTCTTGCGGATCGAAGTAAATAAACGCGGCTGCCATTGGATTTTCATCCGCGCTCGTTTCATTTATATCTAAATCAAATTCAAACTTGTACTTGGTGTCTCTGTAAGCAGTAGCCACCTCAGTAGAAACCATTACTCGCTTGTTAATTCCATTGTTAGCCGCAAACTCAATCATGTATTCTCCGTCATAATCAAGCTTAAACTTGAAGCTATCATTACCCTGAACCATAGTTTGATCCACGTAAATACTTTCTTGCGTTTTATGGTTTTACTTATAAAGTGTGATTAAAGACATAGTCATGTCAGTTTCCTGATCAACCACGGTCTCAACCACAACTAACTGCTCTTTCTTGCCTTTGATTTCGGCAGATACCGCACCTGCGAATATCATCGTAAACATTAAAGCCAGCATTAATGCTGCTACTTGTGCTCGTCCTAGGTCCAATGTTTTCATTACCGTTTTGTTTTGATTGTCCTTACTTAACGGGACCGATCCAATCATCGTTCGGGTTTATCGGTGAATGGCCGATTGTTCGGACGAACGACCAAATGTTGATGTCATTCATCATTATCGCTTGCTGACATGAAGCAACATCTATCTTTGCGGATCTTTAAAAATTGATTCGAGAAGAATGATTGAGATTACCCTCCCAGACGGAGCAAAAAAGTCCTACGAGTCGGGCGTTACACCTTTTGAGGTTGCCCAAAGTATCAGCGAAGGTTTGGCGCGAGCCGTACTTTCTGCCAGTGTTAACGGAAATACGGTTGAATCAACCACCCCGATAACGGAAGATGCTCATCTTGTTCTTTACACATGGAGTAATAAGGAAGGAAAAACTGCTTTCTGGCATTCTTCTGCACACGTTTTGGCGCAAACGCTTCAACACTTCTACCCTGGGGTTAAGTTGACGATTGGGCCAGCCATCGAAAATGGCTTTTACTATGATGTCGACCTTGGTGAGGAGATGATCTCCGAGCACGATTTTCCGAAAATTGAAAAGCAATTTTTGGAATTCGCTCGTGAGAAAGCCGAGTTTAAATTGAAAAGCGTTTCCAAGGCTGATGCTTTAAAGAAGTATGAGGACGAAGGAAATGAATTCAAAGTTGAATTGATATCGAACCTTACCGATGGTGAAATCACCTTTTGTGATCACTCTAGCTTTACTGATTTATGTCGTGGTGGGCACATTCCTAATACAGGAATGATCAAAGCAATTAAGTTGATGAACGTTGCTGGAGCCTACTGGCGTGGTGATGAAAACAAGCAACAACTGACCAGAGTTTACGGCATCTCATTTCCTAAAGACAAAGAGCTGAAGGAATATTTGGTGATGTTGGAAGAAGCGAAAAAGCGTGATCACCGAAAAATCGGAAAAGAGCTGGAGCTATTTACCTTCAGTCAACGTGTTGGGCAAGGATTGCCTCTTTGGTTACCAAAAGGTGCGGCACTCAGAAAGCGACTGGAAGATTTCCTGACAAATGCTCAGACAAAAGCTGGTTACCAGCAAGTTGTTTCTCCACATATCGGCTCCAAGGAACTTTACGTGACTTCTGGTCATTACGAAAAGTATGGTAAGGACAGTTTCCAGCCAATCACAACTCCAAGTGAAAACGAAGAGTTCTTGTTGAAGCCAATGAACTGTCCTCACCACTGTGAGATGTACAAGTTCAAACCACACTCTTATAAGGACTTGCCAATTCGTTTTGCTGAATTTGGTACAGTATATAGGTATGAGCAAAGTGGAGAGCTCCACGGATTAACCAGAGTAAGGGGATTTACTCAGGATGATGCGCACATTTTTTGCCGTCCAGATCAGGTTAAAGAAGAGTTCATCAACGTGATAGACCTCGTCTTTATGGTTTTTAAGGCATTGGACTTTAAGGATTACACGGCACAAGTTTCATTGCGCGACCCAAACAATCCAGACAAGTATATAGGAAGTGATGAGAACTGGGAAAAGGCAGAATCTGCAATTCTTGAAGCAGTAAAAGAAAAGGATTTGAATTATGTGATTGAGTATGGCGAAGCTGCTTTTTATGGGCCAAAACTCGACTTCATGGTTAAGGATGCTATCGGAAGAAGCTGGCAGCTAGGAACTATTCAGGTTGATTATAACCTACCTGAACGATTTGAGTTGGAGTACATGGGCAGTGATAATGCCAAGCACCGTCCCGTCATGATCCATCGAGCGCCATTCGGAAGTATGGAGCGTTTTGTTGCCGTTTTGATCGAACATTGCGAGGGTAAATTTCCGCTTTGGTTGACACCAGAACAGGTGACAATTCTTCCAATTAGTGAGAAATATAATAAGGCTGCAAAAGACCTTTCGGCATTGCTTAATAATTCCGATATTCGCAGCCTTGTTGACGAACGTGCAGAAAAGATTGGTAAAAAGATCCGTGATGCAGAGCTACAAAGGATTCCTTACATGTTAATCCTCGGAGAAAAAGAGGTGGAATCGGGACAGTTAAGTGTACGTCAACAGGGAAAAGGTGACTTGGGAAGCTTCTCAGTAGAAGAATTCAAGGCATTAGTTGGAGAAGAAATAGACAAATTGTTAAACGCTTAATTAATACTTAAGGCCATACTACCAAGAGGACGTAGGAATCGGAGACCGTTAAGAGTCGAAGATCCTCATAAAATAAACAAGAAGATCACCGCTCGGGAAATCCGTGTTGTAGGTGAGAATGTAGAGTCAGAGGTCGTTTCAATCGACAAGGCTCTCGAAATGGCAGAGGAGCTAGAGTTGGATCTTGTAGAGATCTCGCCTAATGCGAAACCGCCTGTCTGCAAAATCATGGACTATAGAAAGTTCTTGTATGAGCAGAAAAAGAAAGCCAAGGAGCTTAAATCCAAGGCTTCTAAGATTGTAGTGAAGGAGATTCGTTTTGGTCCGAACACAGATGATCACGATTTTCAGTTTAAAATGAAGCACGCCCAAAACTTCTTAGAAGAGGGTTGCAAAGTGAGAGCTTTCGTGTTTTTTAGAGGAAGGTCCATTGTATACAAGGACAAAGGGGAGGTTCTATTGCTGCGTTTTGCACAGGAACTAGAGGAGTTGGCGAAAGTTGAAATGTTACCGAAAATGGAAGGAAAGAAGATGTTCATCATCCTATCTCCTAAAAAGAAATAAGTCGATCAGTAAATCAACATTAAGAAGAAAAGGTTATGCCTAAAATGAAAACAAATTCCAGTGCCAAGAAGCGATTCAAGCTTACGGGTACTGGTAAAATTAAGCGTAAACAGGCGTTTAAAAGCCACATTTTGACCAAGAAGGAGACCAAGCAAAAGCGGAATCTGACTAAGTCGACATTGGTTTCTAAAGCCGATACGCCTAACGTTAAACGCATGCTCAACATCTAAAGTTGGGTGGGTCAGTTTGACCCGGAAAAAAGCTAAAAAAGTTTCCGTCTAAGTCGGAGCGCTTTAACCGAATAATTAAAAACAGAAATGCCAAGAGCAACAAATTCAGTAGCCACAAAGGCTCGCAAGAAAAAAATTCTGAAGCTGGCCAAAGGCTACTTCGGAAGAAGAAAGAATGTTTGGACTGTAGCAAAAAATGCAGTCGAGAAAGGACTTGTATATCAGTATCGTGATCGTAAAGCCAAGAAGCGCGAATTCCGTGCACTTTGGATTATGCGTATTAATGCTGGTGCAAGACTTCATGGGATGTCATACAGCCAATT
>JBLFWJ010000108.1:0-11579 GCA_047611425.1 Bacteroidia bacterium
CAGAGGCGCTCGAAGGGAGACCCGCTTGCGGCCACAACTTCTCGATACACTTCCTCTTCGTTACGGCACTCGAAGTGACGGAATAGTAAATGTGTAACGGTTAGGTCGAGTGCATCCGATTTTCGGAATTGTATCGAGACCAGAGGCGCTCGAAGGGAGACCCGCTTGCGGCCACAACTTCTCGATACACCTCCTCTTCGTTACGGCACTCGAAGTGACGGAAATGCGCAATTGATCAACGTTAGGCTCAAGCAGTACTGTTTTGGGTGATCTTAAGTGTGCTACAGTTCGTTGTGATCTTACCGATCGGTTGGGGCCATGTGCAGATCCGTGTTGTTAGATCGAACCAACGATTGGCAGATCTGCCAAAAGCTTTTGTAAACTGGTTGGGTAAGATCGCGGGTTTACGATCACGCTTATCAAGCTTGCTTTTGCTTACTGTTAATCGGCCAAGCTGTATTGATAATTGCTTTTGTGCCTTTGCATGTATGTGAAAGAACGAGGCACAAATGTGAAGGCCGATCGCAGCAATGCGATCGACCAAATGTTTGAATGCAGGAAAGGATCTTATGATTGTGGGTTTTGATCTGACGAAGCGTTCACCAACTGCCTAAACTGGCGATAGGCTGCTTTATCAAGCACCACATCGGGCCCATTGGGTATGGTAAATACGACCCTACGGTCGACCATTATGCTCCGCACATATTTAAGGTTGAGGATGACCCCGCGCCCCAATCTCACGAACTCCTTGCTCAGTTGTTTTTCGTAATGCCCCAGCCCTTTTGAGCTGGTTTTCTTACTGATTAATTCCTTTTCGCTGTAGATATTGAACTGGGTATAGCTGCCACTAGCAATCATGCATACAATATCATCGTATCGGCACAAATGTGTTCCAAGCTGGTCGCAGATAACTACAGCTTTATAGTTAATTGTTGTCATTGAAGGTTCCTGGTTGGTTGCACCAAGTTACGCAAATAATATTAACACGGTGTTGCAAGTACAGGTGGTTGGATGTAACACGAGTGGTTAGTGCACAAAGAGTGTTCGTACCTTTGCGCTCCCAAAAAACGACAAGAGCGGGAAATCCCAAACCATGCGCATCCTTATAATCAGTCTGGTTCTATTACTAGGTATTACCACCATTGGCATTGCTCAAGAACGTGGTGAAAACCGCCCTAACGGCCAACAGAAGGGCCGCATGTTAAGTGGAACCGTTAAGGACGAAACGGGCACTTCTATCCCCTATGCTTCGGTTGTGGTTCAATCTTTAAGAGACAGTACTCGGGTAAAAGGAAGCACGACTGACGATGATGGAAAATTCACGATGCGTACAGGGCCCGGAAAGCTGAAATTGACGATTTCATTTCTGTCTTACGAACCCTATTTGAGTATTGTTGATATGCGAGATGGCGACAAGGATATTGGAACCATCGAGCTTAAACCGAAATCGGAGTTGATTGATGAGGTGACGGTGAAAGCCGAACGGGGGCAAATGGAATTAAAGCTGGACAAACGGGTTTTCAACGTGAGTAAAGACCCGAACAATGCTGGTGCCAACACACAGGAAATACTAGAAACGGTACCATCTGTAGATGTTGATATAGACGGAAATGTAAGCTTACGCGGTAGCTCTAATGTCCGTATCCTGATTGATGGAAAGCCTTCCGGATTGACGGGAATAAGCACTGCCGATGCCCTACGACAGCTGCAAGGTGACTTGATAGATAAGATAGAAGTGATAAGCAATGCATCGGCCCGATACGATGCCGAGGGTGAGGCCGGAATCATCAATATCGTTTTGAAAAAGGAAAAACGTTCTGGCTTTAATGGTGGGTTTAGCATAAATGCCGGATACCCCCATAACCACGGCTTGTCGGCCAACCTGAATTACCGAAAGGGGAAGGTAAATTTCTTCACCAGCATTGGCGCCAGCTATCGAACATCGCCCGGTCAGGGTTCATCCTTTCAAAAGTTCACCAGAGCAGACACGACATTTTCCTACCAAAAGGATAGAACACAAACCAGAGGTGGCCTTGGAGGCAATGGACGGTTTGGAATAGATTACAACATTGACTCTAAAACCAGCCTTACGGTTAGCGGTATGTACAGCCGAAGCTGGAATACCAATAATGCCGAACTGGAATACACCGATTTTAATGACAGCGATGAAATCACCCAAGTTGTTTCTAGAAACGAGGACGAGGTTGAGAACCGACAGAACATTGAAGCCGACCTGAACTTTACCCGCACGTTCAAGTCTAAGGAGCACAAACTAACTTTTGATGCCCGTTGGTTCAATAGTGAAGATTACGAGGATGCCACCCAACTGGAAATTGGAAACGGCTACCAGTTGGATCAACGATCCACGAATAAGGAAAACGAACGCAACTGGTTGTTCCAGACGGATTACGTCCACCCTTTTGGTGAGAAATACCAATTGGAGGCTGGCGCAAAAACCACACTCAGAAAGTTGGACAACGATTACTTGGTTGAGCAATTGAACGAATTGGATGTATGGGAACCCCTACCCGACTACGACAACAATTTTGTGTTTGAGGAGAACATTTATGCGGCCTATTTAATTGGTGCGGCCAAGTGGAATCTGTTCTCTGTTCAGGCTGGCATTCGGTCGGAATTCTCTGACATTACAACCAGCTTGGTTAGAACCAACCAACGCACCAACCGCCAGTACATTAGCTTCTTTCCTTCCGTTCATACTTCGTTGGAAGTTGGAAAAGGAAACTCCATACAGTTAAGCTACAGCAGACGAATCAGTCGGCCTGGTTTCAGGTCTTTGATTCCATTTTTTGGGCTAACGGACAACCGAAATTTTTATGGCGGAAATCCAGACCTTCAACCCGTATTCACTAATTCCATGGAGTTCGGACACTTGAAGACATGGGACAACGGGTCGCTTTTGTCAACCGTTTATTTTCGGATTCGTACCGATGTTCAAGAACGTATATCCGAAGCAGACAGTACAGGGTTCATAAGAACGTTTCCCATCAACCTAAGCGATGAGATTGCTACCGGTTACGAGAACAGCTTCTCGTATGGCATTTACAAATGGTGGCGCGTAACCCTCGGTATCGACCTCTACTACTTTAAGCGTGAGGGCGAATATGAAGGACAAAACTTCTACGCTGAGAATTTTTCCGCCAGTGGTAGGTTCACCACCAAGTTCACCATTGCGAAGAAGGTTGACCTTCAATCTTCCTTTAGAATAAGAGCACCGCGTAAAACGGCTCAAGGCACGCGATTGACGATGTATTGGTGGGACATTGGCGTAAGCATGGACGTCCTAAAAGGCAATGGAACCATTGGCGTTAAGGTGCGTGATCTATTGAATTCCAGAAAAAGACGCTGGGAATTGGAGACACCCGAAATTACTTCGACCAACGATTTTCAGTGGCGTAGCAGGCAGTTTATGGTCAGCTTTAGTTACCGAATCAATCAGAAAAAACGAAGAGGTGGCCGAGGAGGCGGAGGCGGTTCTGGTGACGAAAGCGACCTTTAGAAATGGAGCGTTATGCAAGTTGGCGAAACGCTTGCTGAAATTGATTTAGAAATTGGATTGATTTTCCCTTCTTGAAAAGCTTTAATATTGGCCGTTCAACTGTAAAACTGATGGAACCCAAGATTCTACTAATTGGCCGAAAGCAAGAAGTAATCGACATACTGGCCGAGGAATTGAATATGTTCGGACGGGATGTACGTGGATCGAATGACAAGCTCAGAATCACGAGCATTCTTCAAAATGAGCCCATCAGTTTTATAGTGATTGGAGCTGGCTTGCCGGATGAGGTTAGAGAAGAACTGGCAGCCTATGTTACGGGCATCAGGCCTGATGTTGGCATATTTCTAATCGCCCAAACAGAGAAGAGCAGCCCGTATAATATGATTGAGTTTACCAACCGAAAAGCCGTTGAATGGAAGGTGGAACAGAAAATTGGAAAACGCCCAGCAGTGCGACCTCAAGGATGAGAAATTGCGTTCTAGTTGCTCTTTTACTGGCTCATTCAATCATTGGCTTAGGCCAAAATCCGGAACATTCTTTAGAATCCTTCTTCGAGTACGACCCAAACCTTGAGCATCAGGTTGATGAAGTGTTTAAGTCGCTTTCCGACACTCAGCGTGTGGCACAAATGATTGTAACCTCTGCGGGTGAACTTGGAAAACCAGCCGCCACCGTCAAGAAATTGGTTGACCAAAATAAGGTTGGCGGTGTCATCTTTCTAAAAGGAACAAGGACGGCACATTCTAGTCTTGTGTCTGAGTTAGACAGTATTTCCAATACCAACGGAAGCCTTCCGCTTCTCTTCAGTATGGATGCCGAACCAAGCTTATTCAACGGCCGTGTTAAGGGTTCGCAAAAACTGATCAACACCATCGAAATTGAAAACGAAGCCGATTGCGACTCGATTGTGACCATCATAAATGACGAGCTTCTTGGTATTGGTATTCGTCAGAATTTTGCTCCGGTTTGCGACTTGAGTCCAAATAACGAAGCCATCAAAAACCGAAGCTTTGGCAGCGACCTCGAACGAGTAGTTTCCATGAGTAAGGCGTTTATCGCTTCGTCTCAATCTCAGGGTGTGGTTGCAACGGCAAAGCACTTTCCGGGTCACGGATTGGTCAACGGAGACACGCACAAACAATCCGTGTACATCGATGGGCCTTTGCAAGAACTTGCAGTATATCCGCCATTAATAGAGGCAGGAGTTATTTCGATTATGGTTGCCCACATCACCGTTAACAACAACGATGAGTACGGTACGGATGGGTTGCCTTCAAGCTGCTCACGAAAAATTGTGACGGATCTTCTAAAAACCGAACTGGGTTTTAAAGGCATTGTAATTACCGATGCACTGAACATTATGAAGGCAGTAACAATCCTTGATGATGCGCCTTTGCGAGCCTCTAAGGCAGGCTGTGATGTACTTCTTATGCCGATTGATGAATCAAACGTGATCCAATCAATGCTGGCTGAGATTGAAAAGGACGAAGCCTATAGAAGGCAAGTTTATTCTTCTGTCAAGAAAATTATTCGACTTAAAATCTGTTTAGGGCTCATACCTAAAACCGAATAGGCATGCGTATTCTCATTGCTTTATTGCTGGTTTGCGCTGGCAATTTTTCTTTTGCTCAATCCAAAGCTTCTAGAATTGACAGCCTATTAACCGATTGCCATAACCGAGGAATTTTCAATGGTGTTGCGCTTGTTGTGAATGATGGTGAAGAGATTCTCACCAAGGGCTATGGTTTGGCGGACTTGGAGAATTCCATCCCCCTTAAGCCGGAGCATCAGTTTTACATTGGATCGATTACCAAGCAGTTTACTTCAATGCTGATATTCCAGCTACACGAAGCGAAAAAACTGGACATCCACGCTCCTATTTCGACCTACTTAGAAGAATTCGCAGAGGAGATTTATCAGGATATCAGTGTCTACCATTTACTCACCCATCGATCGGGAATTCCAAGCTATACTGGATTTAAGGAGTTTGACAAAGCATCGAACTTCACGCAGGCTCAGATGGTTGACATGATAATTCGGCCTTTAGAATTTGAACCTGGTTCCAAATTCTCATACAGTAACTCCGGTTACTTCCTACTTGGGCTTATTGCTGAGCGTATATCTGGAAAAGACTTCGGAACACTCTTAAGCGACAAAATCTTTGCTCCATTAGAGATGAACGCTTCAGGCTTCAGCACTACTTGGCTTGATAACGAACATGCTAAAGGATACCGAAAGACGGTAGATGGATTGGCACCGATGCCTGATTATTCTGCACAAACGCTATTCTCAACGGGTGGCATTTATTCCAATGTTCTTGATCTTAGAAAATGGGATGAAGCGCTTTATACAAACCAGCTATTATCGGATAGTTTGAAGCGAATCATGTTCACCCCTATTCTATCCGACTATGCTTGTGGCTGGCGTGTTCACAAGGGCGTGAAGGAAGACGGAACAATCTCCGAGCGGCATCAACATGGAGGAACGATTCAAGGATACCATTCATACATTTTAAGACGAATACCGCAAAAACAAACGGTGATTTTACTCGACAATAATTTCGACCAAGAAATTCAGGAGATTAAAAATGCAATCTGGAGGATTCTGGCTGATGCCCAAGAGAGACCGATAAAATCAAAGCTCTCAAACCTGCTCCTTCAAGCAGCGGAAACCAAGCAACTCCCAAAGACTATCAAGGCAATTGGTGATTCACTTGAGGCATTTCAAGAGACCTATGATTTTGAAGAATTTGACATCAATACTGTTGGATACAGATTGATGGAAAATGGACGCTACACTGAGGCAAAATCATTGTTTCAATTCAATATTGACCAGTATCCAAATGCATGGAATGTGTACGACAGCATGGGTGAATTACAGCTAAAAATGGGCTTCGAATCAAAGTCGAAGGAGTACTATCAGAAAGCCGAATCGTTAAAGGCCAAGAAAGATTAGCCCTTTGCCAATGGTTCTTTCAGCGTCATACTGAACATTCCAAACGTCTTCTCAATCACAAACATGGTGAGTTTCCCATCGGTGTACGAGTAGACTTCTCTCCCACCATTTGGCAAAGCGACTTCATACACATGGTCAGAAGTCTGTTCGATTGGAAAAACTTACCCGTACTTCTCATGAAAAATAGAAGTCCAATTTGACGGCTCTTCAAAGAACATGTAAGCTGATACAGCGGCCATATATGCAGCCGGAACATTGATCGATTCAAGATCAGTATTAAGATGATACACTCCTTGCTTTAATTGCAAATCGGAGGACTGCAGGACGACTTCATCAACCACATTCTTCATCTCCATTACTTGCAGCTGAGAACCTTTGTACTGGCTATGAACTCGATAACGCACTTTCGATTTATGCAACAAACCATCTTCGATAATCTGTTCAATAACGAAGTCCTCCCGATCACCCAGCGATTGCTTGGTAACGATGAAATCACCCAATACTCCACCTCCAATCTTTACTTCAAAATCAACACGATTTTTAATTAAAGACGGTGAGGAAGATGACATCCCAATGATGACAATTGCTGAAACAAGGATTCCAAAAATCTTTTTCATGATGGTGCGTTTGGAGGTTTGTACCATCCTTACCTCCTGGCGTTGGGTGGTTTATAGAAAAGGCCAATTCAACAATAATCGCCTTCTTTGAAATCGAATCAGAATTTGACCAATGAGCCTAGAAAAAGACCTAAAAGATCGCAGCGAATCACGATGTGAATTGTGCAGTTCGGATCAAGACTTATCGGCCTTTGTGGTACCTCCGAAAGTTGGTGGAAATGCTGATGAAGCTGTAATGGTTTGTTCAAATTGTAATGATCAAATAAATGATGCTACCCATATGAAAGCAGATCATTGGCGCTGCTTAAACGATAGCATGTGGAATCCAAACCCCGCAGTCCAAGTTGTAGCTTACCGAATGCTGCATCGATTGCGTGGAGAAGGTTGGCCCGTTGATCTAATGGACATGATGTACATGGAGGATGAAACCAGAGCTTGGGCGATGGATTCGAATGAAATGGAACGCGAAGGAAGCGCTGTAATTCACAAAGACAGCAACGGAGCGACATTAGCAGCAGGCGACACAGTAGTACTGATTAAAGACTTGAATGTGAAAGGTGCCGGATTTACCGCTAAACGTGGCACAGCAGTTCGGAACATCTCATTGGTACATGACAATGCCGAACACATCGAAGGCAAGGTGAACGGCCAACAGATCGTGATAATCACTCAGTTTGTTAAGAAATCAAGCTGATAAATTTCAATTTGTTTCGCAAGCAATGGCAGTATTTGGTGGTCAGAATTTCCGCTGTTAAATCAGTAATCTTGCCCTTTCAGTCAATAGAATGAAATCAATCGTTAAAACACTAAGCATAATTGTCCTCATTCTAGCCGGAATGAGCGTTTTCGGATACTTGGTTTTGCAATCAAGCGAAAAAGGCGCAGGTGGTTCTGTCAATAGTATCATTCGAGAATTCGTTTCATTCCCTGATAAAGTGACAGAAGTATTGGTCAGCAACGAGGTGAGAAATATTCCTCCAACATTTGGAATGAAATATTACTTCGATCCCATTAATAATCTAGAAAGAGACATTTATGGTCTGAATTCCAGTTTTATTCAAGACTCTAATCATTGGGAAGTAGACCTCTTCAATTTCAAGACAGATTCAATCTTGCATACCTGGGAATTGACCTCAGACAGATTCAAAGCCAAGAGCAGGCATTTTCCCAATGCTGAACCCCGAAACTGCATTTTATTGCCGAGCCGAGAACTGATACTCGGACAGGATGAAACCACCAACTTGTACCGGCTTGATAAAAACTCAAACATTGTCTGGGAGCGTCACGATCTTCAAATTCATCATTCAATGAATCTTGATGCGGATAGCAATATTGTAATCTGCGCTACGGAACCTCTTAAGATTCAAAAACTCACGGACAACGAACCACTTTATTATGAAGATGAGTTAATCGTCAAGATTAGCGCAAAATCTGGAGAAATTGTTTACACAAAGAGTGTCTCTGACTTACTGAATGAAAATGGGCTACGAAGTCTGATCTACGGGTTCTGTGGAGAAGTTAGTGCAACAAACCTTCATGACCCATTGCACTTAAACGACATTCAACCTGTGTTAAGTGACGGGCCATATTGGAGGAAGAACGATCTTTTCTTGAGCTTCCGACACATTTCAATGGTTATTCTCTACCGCCCCTCGACCAATAAAGTGATAAGAATGATATTCGGTCCTTTTTTACGGCAACATGATGTTGATATTTTATCAGATTCCGTGATTAGCATTTTTAATAACGAAGGCACTTCAATCGGCAGGAAGTCCTGGGATGAGGATTTTAGCTCACGACCGGTTAAAGACAGCATTTTCTACTCAAATATCGTTCAATATAACTTTGCGGATTCGAGCTTCAGCACCCAGTTGAAACACCATTTCGATGATCATAAAATCTACAGCGAAACACAAGGGTTTCACGAATACCTGAGTGATGGATCTGTCTACGTAGAGAATCATGGTGCCGGAATAGTATTCTTCATGAACAAGGAAGAGATTCTGTATAAGAGTCAATTAAACAATTGGATTGAAGACTGGGTGGAACGCCCGCATTGGATCCGTATTTATGAAAATGTCGACTTTTGACCATGCTTGATACGCTACTTTATATCGGCCCTGGACTTGGGGTGGGAACGATCCTCCTAGTTCTTCTGGTTCTATTGATCGTTGTTGTAAGCCTATTGATCATCGTTTGGACTCCAATTAAGAAGTTTCTGAGGAAGATTAAGCAGATGTTTGGGAAATGATCTACTATGCGCTGGTCGTTGTTGCTGGCTTATTCTTTTCAATTGGTATTATCCTTTTGAAAAAACCCTTCTTTTCATTCGCCCTTGCAACTACTAAGCTTCTTAACGCAATACTAGATACCGAATCTGACGAGGACACCAAGCAAAAGAATCTAATTCAAAACCTTGGGCCATTGCTTAAAAACATGGCAGTGTTTCTACTTCTACTTCTTGCGATAGTTGGCATAGCTTCTTTGCCACTCACCAAATATCTATGGTTGGATTACTCTGATGAGCCGGATACTTCATCCTGGTATTTCTATTTGAGCCTGGGTATCGGCAGTGTCATTCCGTTTTTAGTTCCTCTTAAGAAAGACGAAAGTGATTACTCGGATTGGTCGAAACTCCTGCACCGGATGGTTTTGGACAACCATCATATTGGTAAGACTCTGTTTTTCTTAGAGCGAAAACTCTTTAAGAAAAAGCTTCACGCTAAAACCAAACCATTTGTGGTTGTGACAGGTTTAGCGAGAGCAGGAACCACCGCTCTGACCAACTTATTATTTCAGGCAGGTGATTTTCACTCGTTATCCTACGATAACATGCCTTTTCTTTTAGCCCCAAATACCTGGCGAAAGTTCTATCGTGTAAAGGATGAAAGTCTGAAAGAACGAGCTCACGGAGACCAAGTTCAGTTTGGCTTTAAGACGATTGAAGCTCTGGAAGAATATTTCTTCAAAACCTTCCTCAATAACTCCTTCATCGGCTCCAGTCAACTGAAAAAACATGAGGTAAATGAGAAAACCTACCAGGCTTACATTGAGTATCAACAGCTGGTATCAACAGATGGCGGCAATTCAACCTATCTCGCTAAGAACAACAATCTCATTCTGCGTTATGATTCGTTGAGAAGTTTCGATCAAGAATTTAAAACCGTTTTAATCTTTAGAGACCCTATAGATCACGCGGCTTCCCTCCTCGCCCAGCACGCGAGGTTTTTAGAATTGCATTCCGAGGATCCATTTAATCTGGAATACATGAATTGGCTTGGTCACCACGAATTCGGCCTAAACCACAAACCATTTCAGTTGGACGGTTCTATCAACGAATTTGATCAATCTACAATTCAATATTGGGTAAACTCATGGCTCAACTATCATCGGCATGTGTTGTCTATGGAAACGCATGAAAATTTAGTTCTGATTGACTATTCTGATTTGCTCGAAAAACCAGCTCAGCTACTGTCAACCCTTCAAACCAAGTTGAATATGGATCTTAATTCAGATCAAGTTGAAGTATTCACTCCACGCAAAAAAGAGACCATTCAGGTTGAGGAAATACTTAAGGATGAAGCCTACCAGATTCACCAAAAGCTTATGGAACGAGCAATTTCGATTTAGTATTCTTTGATGAAGGCATCCGCCTGCTCTAGCTCAAATGCCAGTTCTAATAGAGTTTTGTCATCACCAAGTTTGGCGGCAAATTGAGGCCCAATTGGTAGGCCATTGCTACATTTTCCCACAGGAAGTGAGATTGCTGGGGCACCTGAAGCATTCTGTAAAATGGTAAAGTTGACATAGTTGTTCAATCGCATAACCAAAGAAGTAAATGATTCATCACCACCAAAATAGCCCAGCTTTGGTGTTGGTTGGAGAATCGTTGGACTTAGCACTACATCATACTTCTCGTACAATTTATCCTGCTCCGCTACTACTTCATTTCGTAATCGACTGAAACTTCCAGGTGCATGAAGCATAGTTCTGCTGAAGAACTTTGCGAGGCCAATAGTAAATGGCTCAGCCTTCTTAATATTGAATTTCGGATGAACCGCTAAGCGACCAAAACTGTACAGCGTTCTGGCCAGAAACGAATAGTAAACCAAAAAGTCGATGAGGATTCGATCATTGTAAGGATTCGCGATGAAATCAACGTTGTGTCCCAGGGCTTCGCATTTCAACCCAGCATCGTTTACGGCTTTTGAAACATCAGCATGAGCCTCAATTCCTGCGGGGTTTTGCGTGAACACACCAATTTTCAATCTTCGTTTTGAAGGGCCCGTGACATGACCAATTGCAGGAAGTTTTTTATTGGCTTTGAATTGTTCTATTCCATGGAAATAGTTGGCTGTATCTCGAACAGTTTTCGATACAATTCCATTGGTCACAATATCTACTGGCAGCGGTAATGTTGGTGACCCAACATGTCTTCCTCTGGATGGCTTCAAGCCAACCAAGCCACAGCAAGATGCTGGAATCCGAAT
>JBLFWJ010000109.1:0-11541 GCA_047611425.1 Bacteroidia bacterium
GCCTCCGTGTAAGAGTAGAAGTTGGTGTAAAGTACATCCCAGTTTCCTTCCAGAATGTTCGCGCCATTGGTGATGTGACGGCCAAGATCTGTTACTACAAGATTTATCGGCTGACTGAAAAATGTAAGCAGATAAACCGCTAAGGCGAATGCAGGAAGGTATTTCCAGATGTTTTTCACTTCGCTAAACTAACCAATGAACATCCAAAACAGGAGTGTTTGCGTCCTAGTCAAGAAGCGAAAATCGAAAAATCCTCCGCCTCTTACCTCGGCACCTCCTTTAAAGGAGGAATTGTTCAGTTCCCCCTTTTATAAAGGGGGTGTCCACCATTAGCGGACGAGGGATTTGAAGTTGAATTATAAACGGTCAGGATTCGTTTATCCGTTCATTGAAATGAGGAATTCCTCATTGCTTCTTGCATGCTTCATACGGTCACGTAAGAACTCCATGGCCTCCAAAGGAGTCATGTCTGATAAGTGGTTTCTCAAAATCCAGATACGCTGTAGCATGTCTTTCTCCATCAACAGATCCTCACGTCTAGTACTCGATGCAACGATGTCAATCGATGGGAAGATTCTACGATTAGAAAGTTTTCTATCCAATTGAAGCTCCATGTTACCAGTTCCCTTGAATTCTTCAAAGATCACTTCATCCATCTTAGAACCAGTTTCGGTCAATGCTGTGGCTAGGATGGTTAGTGATCCACCGAACTCGATATTCCGAGCAGCACCGAAGAATCGTTTCGGCTTTTGCAGTGCATTTGCATCAACACCACCCGAAAGTACTTTTCCCGATGCAGGTTGAACCGTGTTGTACGCTCTTGCCAATCGTGTGATTGAATCCAAAAGGATGACCACATCATGACCGCATTCTACCATACGTTTTGCTTTTTCCAAAACGATGTTGGCCACTTTTACATGCTTGTCTGCAGGCTCATCAAAGGTTGAAGCCACAACTTCGGCCTTTACACTTCTGGCCATGTCCGTTACTTCTTCTGGTCGTTCATCAATCAAAAGAATGATCATGTAAACCTCAGGATGGTTGGCGGCAATTGCGTTTGCCACCTCCTTTAGAAGTACCGTTTTGCCAGTCTTTGGTTGTGCTACAATCAATCCTCTCTGTCCCTTTCCAATTGGAGCAAACATATCTACAACTCTGGTAGAAAGTGTATTGTCAGAATGGCCCGTAAGCGTCAATTTCTCACTTGGGAAAAGTGGCGTCAAATACTCGAATGAAACTCGGTCACGAATGAAACTCGGTTCACGGCCATTGATCAAATCAACCCGTACCAACGGGAAGTACTTCTCTCCTTCTCTTGGAGGACGAACAGCACCCATAACGGTATCACCGGTTTTCAACCCAAAGGTTTTTACTTGAGAATGAGAAACGTAAACATCATCGGGCGAAGACAGATAATTGTAATCTGACGACCGAAGGAATCCGTATCCATCTTGCATTAACTCAAGAACACCTTCTCCTTTTACTTCACTTTCTAGATTGTAAAACACTTCGTTGCGTTCCTCCCGACCTCTTTGATTGTCTCTTCTTCCTCGATTCGGTTGGTTTCGATTGTCACCACCTCCGGTACGTTGATCATTTCTATTTTCTCCACTAGCTCGGTTTTCTCTTTCTCCTCCGCCTTTATTCTCTCCTGCACTTTTAGTGTCACCTCCGCTTTTCTGATCGTTTTTTGGGTTGCGATTGTCGCCTCCTCGGTTATCCGGTTTGCTTTCTCTTCGTTCATTCCGACCTTCAGAATTATCGTTTCGTTTCGGACGATCATTCTGATTTCTCGGGTTCCGAGGCTTATCAGAATTAGATGTTGATTCTGCAGCTGGTGTAACTGCAGCTTCTTCTTTCTTAGGTTCTGTTTTAGATTCCTGCTCTGCTGCCGGTGTTGGTGTTGGTGCCGGTGTTGGTGCAGGCGTTAAAACTGGTTCAGGTGCTGATTCTTGTTTTGGCTCCAACTCTTGCTTTGGTTCCGGTACTATTTCAGTCTTCTCCTCTTTAAATGACAATTTCGCAGAACCTGCTGAATCAGAAGAATCAGTTCTTCTTCTCCTTTTCGGCTTTTCGCTAGTCGTTGATTCTGGTTTGGCCTCAGTACCACCGCTTCCTCCATTTGCTAAAATGGCATCAACGATGTCCGACTTCTTCATTGTTTTGGCATTTGGAATGTCCATTGACTTGGCCATATCCTTCAACTCTGAAACAAGTTTGCCTGCAAGATCCTCCTTCTTATACATCTACGATTATTAGAAACTGAAATTGATATTCAAATAGCAGCGGTGCCGCCCTTAAGTTATTGTCGGGAATTCAAATTTTGGGTTAACCCTTTGGTAATACTCAGAACGAGCAGTGACCGATATCGACACAATGATACGTAAAATTATTTCCTCTTCCTTCAAAGAATTGATGTCCTGAAGTTGGCCTGATACCTCCTTATGCTTTCCTTTGACCTCTCAATATTTTCGACATGATTCAACGAATTCAAACCGTGTTTTTAGCCATTGCGGCTCTTTGTGCAATCGTACTTGTGGTGGCCGATCCAGTAATGCTGTCGCTCACCAGCTCAGGCGCGGTGTTTCATCTCAAGAATCTGGGTTTGTTCACCATTACTGGTGAAGCAAATCAATTGTCTACCTACCCGTTAATCGCTGCTTTGGCTTTATGTGTGATACTTCCTGTGTTTGCCATTTTCAAGTATGGCGACCGCAAACTGCAAATGAAAGTTGTCCGTTTCGGAATGATTGTGCAATTAGCCTACTTGGTTCTGCTTGTTTTTTACGTGGATCGAGCCTCCACGTTGATTGGGGAAGAAGTTGACATCGCCCCTTCAGTTTGGGTTTACACGATAATTGTCCCGATTATCTGCTCCTTCTTAGCCTATCGTTTCATCAAAAAGGATGATGATATGGTGCGTGCAGCCGATCGACTGAGATAGACTAAAACTGAAGCTCGAACAGATTCTGATAATGGCCACCATGTGCCATCAATTCTTCATGGGAGCCGCTTTCTACTACTTGCCCCTTTTCCAATACAAGGATTTTATCCGCCTTTTGAATAGTTGCCAATCTGTGGGCAATCACTATTGAGGTTCTGCCTTGGGTTAGTTTCTCCAACGCACGTTGAATGATGTGCTCAGATTCGGTGTCGATTGACGATGTGGCTTCATCAAGAATTAGAATATCGGGCTTGTGTACGTAAGCTCGTACAAATGAAATCAGCTGCCGTTGCCCTACAGACAGCATCGCACCACGCTCTTTCACGTCATATTGAAACCCACCGGGGAGTTTCATGATGAAATCGTAGATGCCAAATTCTTTGGCCGCTGTGATTACGTCCTCATCAGAAATTGTTGGATCATTCAGAGTGATATTATTCATCACCGAATCAGAGAATAGAAAGACATCCTGTAAAACAACCGCCATTCTTGAGCGTAAATCGTTCACCCGAATATCCTTGACATCGATACCATCTACTTTGATGGTTCCTTCCTGGTATTCGTAAAAACGACCAAGTAGATTGATGATGCTGGTTTTGCCTGATCCAGTTGCACCCACTAATGCCAACGTTTGACCAGGTTCGACCGTAAAACTCAAGTCTTTTAAGACTAAATCGTCATCCTTATAACTCAGATAGATGTGCTCGAATTCAATCTTACCAGAAAGCTTTTCGATTGGATGAGAGCCAGTGTCTTCAATAGTTTCGGTGGTATCCAAAAGTTTAAACACACGCTCAGAACTCACTATTCCCATCTGTAGGGTATTGAACTTATCCGCCATTTCTCGGATTGGTCGGAACATCATGTGAATAAACAGGATGAATTCAAGCAAGTGACCGATAGTAACCGTGCCTTCCAATACACCGTGAGCACCCCACCACACAACCATAGCAACGGAAGTTGAACTGAGGATTTCCACTATGGGCATAAAAACCGCGTAGTACCAAACCGATTTGATGTGTGCATCTCGATGATCCGCATTGATACTGATAAAGCGACCCATTTCACGCTTTTCCCGCCCGAAAACCTGCACGATGTGCATTCCTGTAATATGCTCTTGCAGAAAGGCATTCAACTTGGAAACTTGATTTCGGACAGTTTGAAATGCAGACCGAATTCCATTTTTGAAGAAGTATGTAGCCACCAATAAAATTGGAATGGTTGACATCGTAATCAACGTCAATTCTACGTCAACGATGAAGAGCACAATTACGATTGCAACCAGCTTTACTATGTCACCAAAGATGACGAGAATGCCATTTGAAAATATATCCGATATCGTCTCAATGTCTGATACCACACGCGTTACGAGAGTTCCAATCGGAGTCTGATCAAAGTATTTAAGCTTGAGAGAATTGATATGGGCGTAGATCTCGTTCCTTAAATCAAGTATGACAGATTGCCCAATCCAATTCGCAGAAAAAGTGTACAAATAATACATGCACGCCTCAACCAAAAGAATACCGACCAGAATAATGCTCATTGTAAAAAGCAGATCCGGATTGGGCGTGATAATCGCATTATCGACCGCATACTGAATCAACATTGGCCGAGAAATCGAAAGACCAGCCAAGGCCAATGTCATCAAAAACGTAAACAAGAACTTGTTTCGATACGGCTTTACGTACTTGAATACCCGCTTAAGCATCGGCAGGTTAGCGGCTTTTCCTGTCAATTCACTCAAAGGAAAATGTGTTTGGGATAAACCACCTCGGTGAGATACAGACCATGTGCAGGAACAGATCTTCCAGCTGCCTGGCGATCTTTCTGATCCAAAATGGTTCTCATTTCCTCTGGCTGCATTTTTCCTTGTCCTACTTCTAAGAGCGTACCCACAATGGCTCTAACCATATTTCTTAAAAACCGATTGGCAGTGATTTCAAAAACCAAACCGCCATCGATTTTCTTCCAAACGGCTTTTGTTACGTCACAAAGGTCTGTGTAATTGTCGGCTCTCGCCTTGCAAAAACTACCGAATTCGTTGTACTCTAACAGAATTGCAGCCGCGATGTTCATTGCTTCTATATCTAGCGAAACAGGATATCGGTATGCCTTATTTACGTTGAATGGATCCTTCAATGAAACGGTCCGATACTCGTATGATCTACTAGTCGCATCAAACCGAGCATGTGCTTCCGAATTAACTGGAAGAACACTAAAAACTACAATAGAAGAATGAAGAAGTGTGTTGAGTTTATGTGTAAGAAGTGACGGGTCTTCGACAGCTTCAGACAATTCAAAATGAGCGTAGAATGATTTTGCGTGAACGCCAGTATCTGTTCGGCCACAACCCATTACTGCAATATTAGTTTGCAAAATGGTGGAAAGAGCTTTTTCTATTTCGGCCTGAACCGAATGATCGTTTGGTTGCCGTTGCCAACCATGATATGGAGTGCCATCGTAGGCCAAATGCAGGAAATACCGATTCAACCTCCTGCCAATTTTGCTTTGTACCCGTCCTTTTGCAAGAGTTCCATTACTTTTTTTCGATGATCCCCTTGAATCACTATCTCATCATTCTTGGCCGCTCCTCCAACACCACAGGCCGACTTTAGTTTCTTTGCAAGATCCTTCAACGTATCTTCAGAACATTGGAAACCTTGTATCAATGTTACCGCTTTACCCTTTCTGTTTTTTCGATCAAGCCAAATTCTGAGGTCTTGATCCGAAGGTTGAATTTCATCATGCTCACCCTCTTGACCCTCCTGCATTTTCTGAACAGCATCTGGGTCGGTCGAGAAAACCATTCCTCCTAAACTTTCAAGACCAAGACTTTTCTTAGGCTTTTTCATGAGGTACGATTACGCTTATACTTTGCTTCTTTATTTCAATCGTCAGTTCCTTCCCCAAACTATATGGGTCTCCATCTAAATGAATTACATCGTTTCGTTCCTGCTCCAACACCATACTTTTAAACGGGAAAGTCTTGACATAAGGTGATCTATGCAGAGTTCCTCTAAACAAACGAGCGATTAAAACAAAGATTACCGGAAAAGGAAATGGGTTGATTACCACACAATTCAGTTCTCCGTCATCAATGATGGCCGTTGGTGCTACAAGAGCTTCATTACCATATTGAGGAGAATTGGCGAATGCGATTAGCATTGCTCTCCTTTTAAACTCCGGCCCATCAGTAGTTCTAATCTCGTACTCTTGATTTTCATAATCTAAAAGGGACCGGACAATAAGTAGAATGTACTTCCAAAGACCTCGCATTTTTTGTTTGTGAAACCGGTCTGCCACAAATGCATCAAGCCCAACCCCTGCCATGTTCATAAATGGCTTGCCATTCACAGTCCCTGAATCGATAACCCTTTTGTTGTAGCTGTTAAGGTTTTCGACTGCTTTCCTCACCCTCATTGGAATTCCTAAAGCTCTGCTTAAACCATTTCCTGAACCGGCAGGAATAATCCCCATCGCTACGTTCGTTCCTGCTAACGCTTGTCCTACTTCATTAATTGAACCGTCACCTCCAACAATGACAACCGCATCAAACTTTTGAGCCACAGCATCCTTTGTCAATTCAATGGCATGTCGATGCGCTTTGGTGTACGCTATTTTATAGTCAAATTGAGCCTTATCCAAATATTTGTCAATAGCACGTAGTGCCTTTTCCTGCTTTCCCGTACCGGAAACTGGATTGACAATGATGAGCATCTTCTTAAGATCAGTCATCGATATCGGTCATTCGATTGTTATACATGCGCTCTGAGTACTGCTGAATGTAGGACTTAAGTAGTAATGATAAAGAATCCGCCTTACCCAATTCTTGAGCAAGAAGATCGTTTTGCATCAGGCTGTCAATCTTCAAATTATACAAAGAAGTACTTTCTGCTCCATCAAATCTCAAAAGCATATCATCCTGAATTATTTGAAATTGATGTTTGGTAAACGTAACAGATAGATTGGGTGCTCTGGTATCGAAAATTGAGCGCCCAAAACTAACGAAGGGCCTTTCAAATCCAAGGAGATGAAGTATGCTTGGCATTATATCTACTTGGGCAGATACCTGATTGAATTCACCTCTAAGATCTTTGCCTTTAGGAGAAAAGAAAAGGATTGGTACTGCGAGTTTTCCCGCATAATTCTGATAATAGCCTCCTTGGGTAAGAGACGTATGATCTGCGGTAATCACGAAAAGCGTGTTATCGTACCAAGGCTGAGATTTTGCATTCTCAAAAAAGAGTCGCAAAGAATGGTCGGCATATCCTATGCTCTCGTGTATGTCAAGTTCCCCTTTCGGGAACTTAGCGGTGTATTGTTCGGGTATCGAATAAGGGTGATGTGAAGACAGCGTAAATATTGTAGAAAGAAATGGTTCACTAAATGTGGAAATCTTATCGGCTGTATAATCCAAAAAGTAATGATCGAATATTCCCCATTGACCATCATAATGAGCTTGATCCGGATAATCTGCTCGATCATAGTATTCTTCAAATCCCGCTGCACGAGTAAAAGATTCAAATCCCATTGTGCCTTCATTCCCTCCATGAAAAAATGACGTAGAATACCCAATATCCCGCACTAAATCTGCTATACCATCATGAACATTAGTACCAAATGACGAGGTACCCAATGGTTCATACATCATACTTGGAAAGGATGACAGGGTGGCTGGTATTCCATCAATTGAGCGATGTCCATTGGCGAAAGCATTTGATAGAATTAATCCTTCATTCACCAGACTATCTATAAAAGGAGTGTAACCAGATTCTAATTTATTCAAAGATCCGATATACTCTTTACCGAGGCTCTCAACCATTAAAATCACCACATTCTTTCCCTTCCTGGAGCCAAATACAGAATCTACTGGAAGCGAGACCACTGGATTATAAAGCGCTTTTGCCGCTTCATGATCCATAAAGGATGGCCTGATAAGGGGTTTTTTACCGAGCGTTTTGATAAAAGTAAACGGTGAATTGAGTACAAGGGTGGAATTGGCCGGATCCCCGATTTTCAGAGAATGATGAATTCCTAAAGGATATTTCTGCACTCCCCCTCTCATCATTAAAACAACTAATCCAATGATTATTGGGACTAGCGCGAATCTTCCCCAGCTTTTCTTCACTGAACCACCTATCCACGCCTTCTTAATTACGACCCAATATGCAAAACCGTTTATAATGCACCATGACAAGACTAAATACCAAAATGAAAAAAGAATCTCGAATCCTATGTGGAATACATCATCACTCATGAAGATGAATCTGAAAATGTCAGATGTCATCCGTTTAGCGGTAAACTTGAAAAACTCAGTATCAATGGCATTAGCGAAAGTTGCCAAGCCTAAAATCAGTAGAAAGGTCCAGTAAAAGGCCTTTGGCCATTTTGACGGACTGATTAACAGCCAAGCCCAAATTGGAATGAATCCGTAGGCAATAGTCACTAGGTCAAATCGAACCCCATGCAAAAACGCAAGACCAATATTGTTCCAACCGGTGGGTAAAAATGATTGTGGGTCGTTAACAAAAAAGACCAATCTGCTGGCCGTCAATACGACTGCAGCAAGAGCCACAATTTTCAAGAAGCGATTAAGAATGGCAAGATTGCCCACTAGATACTTTGAAGAAAGTTAACGGAGAATCAAATTAGCCATCAATTCGATACATGAAAAGTACGCAATCTTCGTAGGCTGGAAGTGCTGTGTAGAGTATCGTTATATAACCCTCATTATCTATGAATCCTTCTCCGATGAAATTCATTGGTATACCCCGAACATCTAATCCTTGAGTTGGAATTCTAATCTCATGCCTACTCACCAAAGCTTTTACAGTAAGACTGTCGGGACCGAATAATTTAAGCTCAATATCATCTTCCTGTTCCCGCAATTCATCTTCAATAATAGTTACCAACTGAAGCGTATCGAAATTGAGAGGATCAGATAACTCACCGTTAAACGTATCTAGATCACAAACGTGTACAGCTCGGTAGACCCCTAAAAACTTGTCTCTAGCATTGATACAGGTTCCGTTGTCTCTAACAGCATCAGGGTTGTAGTTATCTGAGTTTCGGTTGGTACAACCAATCTCTTCTTCGCAACCTGTCAATCCTAATCCTACAATCAGAATCAGGACAGAAAAAACTGGTGTCAATATGGTTACTAAATGGTTTCTATTCTGCATGGCAATGGTGTTTTGGCACTGCTAAATGCTAGTCTTCAATTTCTTTTAGTGCATAGAAATTAGCCGTCAAGAAGAAGGTAGTGTCTAAATCGGTGTCATACCATGAACGCACAAAATCCAAAGTAAGGACCCTACCGCTTAGGCTACCCGACCCTTCATATTGAAATGGATCCACCCCGCTGATGGTCTGCGTTGGAATCTCAATATCAAATGTATTTACAATATTGCCATCCAACGAATTTGTTGGAAGGTCGAAATTCTCAATAAAAATGAGAACCTGCAGTGGTTCAGTTGCTGTGGAGTCGGTTATAAATACTCGAATGTCTTCATACTGATTTCCGGCACCATCTTGCCCTTGACCTAGATACTCTCCTTCAAACTTAGACGTTGTAGGAATGCACGTATCGTCATCCTGACTAGCGCTAGAGTCGAAGTTGTCAGAGTATTGGTCTGTGCACCCTCGCTGTTCATTGCAACTGGTTCCAAGCGTTACAGTAATTAATACTGCGCCAAGGAACAGTTTGATGAGTCTCATCTTTTCCATTAATGAATTAACTGCGAAAGTTATAAAAAATTGAGTTTGTGGTACTTAAGGTGCTTAGATTCAAGCAACTTTTAGAGTTCCGAACACCATTGAAGGCAATCTTGAAAGACAACTTGGCCACTTGTTTCATCTCTAACGTGATATGACATTGATATTCCGCCACCGATACTTGTTCCTGCACCCTCTAGGAAAACGTGATGAGATATTTCAAGTTGCCTTATTACAAGATCCCCAGCGATAATTTCTGCATCAATTGGTTGTAAAGTATCTGCCAAGCCCTTAATTCGGACCTTATAATCGTCATTCGTCTTTTCCACTTTCATTCTATAGAAACCGTCAAAGCAGTCGGAATCCACTATGTATTCTCCAACAAATTTGTCACTCACCTTTACACATGAACCATCGTTCAATACTGCATCAGTGTCATAGTTTTCCGCCCCGAAGTCAGTACAACCTTCTTTTTGAGAACAGGAACCCAGAACTAATGCGATAAAAAGAAAAGGCGGATAGATTTTCATTACCCGCTTTAACGCATTTTTAGACTGTTGGTTACCAAGAATTTCAATCACCTATTTTGGTTAGGTAATAATTGAATTCCTGAGGAATGGTCACAACCACTGGCGGGTGGCCTGTATCAATTTCGTACCATGGGTTTGTGAGTACCAGCCAACTATCAACAGTGTCATTTAGCAGCCAGTATCCTTGCCCAGTATATTGTCTAGGGAATAGTAGTAGTGTATCAACAAATAGGTCAGGTTCAAACTCTTCATAAGTATGAGAAAACGGAATGTCTTCGTTAATGATTAGGTCCTCTAGCGTGTATTCGTCAGCGTCCACAGTTCCATGCATCACAACTTGGCCGTTAAGGTTTAATACAAGATCATTGTAATCTGTATTGGCTTGAGAAACCCTACACGTCCCGAAATCGTAGACCTCGGTTTCAGTCGTATCCCTAACATCAATGTATACTCTAGTATACGTATACTCTCCAATTAGCTTTTCTCGAGCAAGGACGCAAGTACCATCATCCTTTTCTGCATTGACATTGTAGTTGTCTGCTGTCGGATCCATGCACCCCCTTTCAGGTTGGCATGAGCTACTCATTAGGATAAAAATCAGTGCAATGGGAAATAAGTATAATCTCATGTTTGAATCTCTTAGAATCAGTCAAAGTTAATGAACCCTCTAACTTTTGTATAAGGACGAATTAAAATTACTTTAGCTGCCTAATCCAACAAATAAATTCCCACACCATGAAAAAATTATTTTTCGCTACAACTATTGCCGGCACAGCTTTGCTAATTGCATGCGGACCAAGTGCTGAAGACCAAGCTAAAGCGCAAGCGAAACAAGATTCAATTGACTCTGCTAAGCAAGCTGCATACGATGATTCTGTTAGCGCTGCTGCTGAAAAAGCTGCTGCTAAAGCTGCGGCTGCGGCTTATGCTGCAGGTCAAGCTTCTGCAACTGAAACTGAGACAGCTGAAGGCAAAAAAGAAGAAGGCGCTGGCGGCTTCGGAGCTAAGGTTGAAGAAAAAGAATCCACTAAGGGTAAAGGGTTCGGAGCTAAGGTTGAAGAAAAGGAATCTACTAAAGGAAAAGGATTCGGAGCTAAAGTCAAAAAGTAATCTTTCTATTTTAAATGTATTAATGAGAGTCGATTTAAAATCGGCTCTCATTTTTTTTAACTCAATTTAAGCTAGCTGAGTCGTCCTAAAATAAGTTGACAGGTTTTACTGTTAATTGTTTTCAGAGCCCTGCCCCTCAAAAGGCAGGGTTTTTTGATGAATAAAGTTAGGTGTTCTCATGTTCAAGCTCAAGTGTGGTCGTTTTTCATTGTAGGTCTGTATCGATTGTCGTATTAGGATGTC
>JBLFWJ010000110.1:0-11531 GCA_047611425.1 Bacteroidia bacterium
TGACGTTCAGAGTTATGCTCAACGAGGTGAGAATATCGTTAGATCTTCTTGTGTCGGATGTGGAATCTGTTCCACAGTTTGTCCGAGAGGAGTTCTTAATCTCGAAAATGGGTCAACTCATACCGACCGTGAAAACGACAACCCGATCACATTTGGAAATGATGGTGTTGGGTTACGAGAAGGCCTTAGATAGATAAATTGGAAATTAGTTCCACGGCCTTTTTTACTCCATTTTCCTGTTGAAGAGCCTCGTTCAACTCTAGGCTTTTCATTCTCAAAATAGGATTATTCAAAACATCCATAATTGCCGCAGAGAGTTCTGGCTCTGTAACGCTTTCAATGGAAAGCGGCTCACCTCCCACTGCTAATCTATTAAGCTGCTTTGCCCAATCCACTGCAGATTGTCATGCCCACGGCATCTCTCCCAATATATTAACCTACAATGGTTCAGCACCAATTCCGCATATTTGGAAACAAAGTTAGGAGGCACCATCAGGTATCGTCAACCATTTAAGAAAGAGTTGTGAAGCTGGAAATCGGCAAAAAGCAGTATTTGAATTTTGGGGCCACCACCGCCATTGGTGCGAGTCCAAAAACATGGCTGCGAATGTTGGTCAAGTATCGGAAAGAGCTGGATTGGCAATTCATACCAAAAGCGCTAACGGTACTGCTCCTCACATGCTTTAATGCCCCCGCTATTTGGTGGGAACGTTTGAAGTTTGACAAGCAGATAAAAGCAACCTTAGTCAAGCAACCATTATTCATCATTGGTCATCAGCGCAGCGGAACCACTTACCTCCATTACCTTATTGGCAAGGATCCGAATTACACGTATTGCTCCGTAAAGGAGAGTTTCATGCCTTGGATCTTCCTTTCTAATGAACGCTCGCTAAAGAAGTTGCTTAGTGGAAAGATGCCAAACAAACGCCCGATGGACAACCTGAAGATGAGTGTCGATCTTCCAACCGAGCCTGAATACTCTCTGGGAAATATGGGTGTAGCTTCTATGGTTCCGGGTTATTACTTCCCTAGAAAAATCATGGATACATTCAGGAAGTATGTCCTTTTTGAAGATGAGGACGGAAAGCGCGAATGGCAATCCAACCTGAAGTACTTCATGCAGAAACTGACATTGAAGCATAACGGAAAAGCACTGGTGATGAAGAGTCCTGAGAATTTGGGGCGAATTAAAGAGATTCTGGAAGTCTTTCCAGATGCCAAATTCCTACATATTTATCGCAACCCGTTCAACGTCTATTTCTCTACCGAACGATTATACAGCATCACCATTCCTATGGTCGCATTTCAGCATTGCGAGCCAGCCGTGATTCAAGATTTCATTCTGGAATCCTATCCCAAATACTTCGAGAAGTATTTCAAGGATAAGGCGCTAATCCCCGAAGGGAATTTGGCTGAAATCCGTTACGAAGACCTGATCGGAAATGAAATGTCTGTTTTGGAAACAGCCTATTCAGAGTTGAATCTAGACCAATTCGATGAGGCCAAAGCTTTCATCGAATCGGAAGTAAAATCCTACAAGGATTACAAGACGAATACCTACGACTTTCCAGAAGACCGAAAACAGGTTGTCAAGGAACAGTGGAGTTGGGTATTTAAGAAGTTGGGATATTGATTCCGCAGCTTCGCGATTTCAAATGATCATCAGATGGAGTTCTGCTGCAGAATGAGTGCATCTGACCTCGGCTAAATAGTATCCTGCTGTAGAATAACTCCATCTGACCCCATCCAAATCCATTTCTGCTGTAGTAAAACTGCAACTGACCTCGGCAGGGTCATGTTCTACTGAAGAATGAACCCACCTGACTTTTTCACAAAGGCTCCTGCTCGTAAATATGCCCACCTGACGTTGTCCCAGTAAAGACTGACTGTAGCAGGAGGTTCCAAACCATTGCCCGAAGTCCTATTCTACAGAATAAGGTTACCTGAACGTGTCCAAATGCACTTAAACCCCAATGAAAATGACATATTTGGCAAAAGCACCCCTAAATCAGCAGAAACACCTAATTCGCCCACCTATCAAATCCATCTGTTCATTGATTATAGTTACAAGTTCTACCACTTTGGAGAGCTGCTAAACTTTTCACCCAAACCAGACCGCATACCTTTTCCTTCTTAATTCTAAAGCAAGTTGCTCCTCCATCTTTAACGCTTCGGCTCTAGTTTTAATAGGCCCAATGTGATTGAACAGACTTGGCCTGAGATACGCTCCGTATTTCTCTACAATATTGCTGGAGAGCTTGTGTCCTTTTTTATTTCGATGACCCGTTTTGTGTTGTTTGAATCGCTCTTGTGGCGTCTTGCTGGTCATCCCCACATACAAGCATTCCAACACCCCATTGAACTGAGGATTGGCTTCCCTGAACTTCCGATGCTCATTGAAAACCTTTCGGTTTAATTCGATGACGTAAACGGTGTAATGGTTGCTCGGCATAGATTGCGAACCTACAGCACAGAGATGGCGATTGAAAATACGTCCGGCAAAAAAAAGCCTCACATTTCTGCAAGGCTTTATTAACGTGATCCCGACAGGATTCGAACCTGTGACCGTCTGCTTAGAAGGCAGATGCTCTATCCAGCTGAGCTACGGGACCAATATGTCTTCACGTCAAGAACGTCTGCTTTCAGGTAGAAGTTCTATTCTCCGCCTAAGACGGAACATGACCAAAAAATTCAAGGGCCAACTTGATAATCAAGTCGGCCCTTGTCGGGGTGGCAGGATTCGAACCTGCGACCTCCTCGTCCCAAACGAGGCGCGATAACCGGGCTACGCTACACCCCGAAAATTGAGCGGCAAATGTATACTTTAAAACTAAAGTTCCACCAACTCATTTTCAGTAAATAAATGCGGAGAGAGGGGGATTCGAACCCCCGGTACCCATTTCTGGGTACGCATGTTTAGCAAACATGTGGTTTCAGCCACTCACCCACCTCTCCGGGTTATTAAAGAACGATGTCTTGAATACCGATACAAGTATCATTTTCAAAACGGGTCGCAAAAGTAAAACAAAGATGGATTCGCGCAATGGGTTTTTAGCATAGTTCTAGTCTATTTGCAATCAGCGTGTAATACTATATTTGCGTTCCTTCATAAACAACGAACCACGCACTCAATGAATTTAGAAAAAACAACTCGTTCAATCCTAATCCCTTCATTGGCGCTTTCTCTTCTAGCTGCTTGTGGTGGTGGGTCTGGAACAGGTAATAGTGCCGATAATGGTGGCGATTCAGAAACCCAAGGCGCTGGTTCAAGTACTTATTTGGAAGTAGCAGATGCTACGGAATGGAAAGCTGATTGGAGTAAAGAAAATACTGTGATCTTTCATGTTATCGGTGAACCGGACGACATGCATCCTTGTAATGGCAATTCAGCCATGAGAACCACAATCAATGGTTACACGCAGAAGCATGTAATGGAAACGGACCTTATCGAGCTGAAAGGTGAACGACCAGGGATTGTAAAAGGGCATCCAGAGATTTCTGAGAATGAATTAGAATTTACATATGAGCTAAGGGACGAACCGACTTGGGACAACGGAGAACAGTTGAGTTTTGAGGACATTTTATTCACTTTCAAAGCAAACAAGTGTCCATTGACTAATAATCCTCATGCAAAACCATACTTGGATAATTTAGCTGAAATAATTCAAGATGCAGAGAACCCAAGAATATTCACAACTAAAATGAAGAAGAAGTACATTCAAAATGTACTCTTCCTTACAGACTACCCAGTTCTTCAAGAATCACAGTTTGACCCAAACAAAACGCTACGTAACTACACGTTTGCTCAATTTGATAACCCAAGTTTTGATACCGACTCAAAAACAGACTTGAACGAATGGGCAACCGCTTTTAACGACCCGAAGAACAGTCGAAGCGTTGAGAACCTCGTTGGTCTTGGTCCATACAAATGGACTAACTGGAAACCAGGTCAAAGCCTAACACTTGAGAAGAAAAAAGATCATTGGACAAGCAAGTTGTCTGACCCAAACGAATACGAGACAGGATACCCGGAACGCATCATCTTTAAGTTGAATACTGATCCAAATTCTCAGAGCCTTGAATTTAAAACACAGGCGTTGGACGCCTCAACATTCCTTCCAACAAAGAAATTATTGGAATTGCAGAAAGACCCAAATTTCAATGAGAACTACCATAGCCATTTCACTTCTACATATAACTACAGTTACGTTGGTTTCAACTGTAGACCAGATGGAATTGAGCATAAAAAGATTTTTGATGACAAACGTGTAAGACGTGCTGCCGCCATGTTGGTAAACGTTGATGAATTGAACATCATTCTTAATAAAGGGAGAAATGAAAGAATGGTTGGTCCTATTTCACCTCTTAAAAGAGAATACAATGATGATTTGAAATTGATTGATTTCGATATTGAAGGATCAAAAGCCTTGCTGGAAGAAGCCGGTTGGATTGATACGGACAACGACAACATCAGAGACAAAATGATTGATGGAGAAAAGGTTCAATTAGAATTTGACCTAAATTACATGACGACTCAGGTTACATGGAGAGACATGGCGCAAATGATGTCTGAGTCAATGTATGAAGCTGGAATGAAGGCCAATATTGTACCTCTTGATTTTGCTGTTCTTTACGACAAAGCTCGTCACCACAAGTATGACGTGATGTTGGCAGCTTGGGCTGGGTCATCTGTACCGGAAGATTTTACTCAAATTTGGCATACGAGTAGTTGGGCATCTAAAGGATCGAATTTTACTGGCTTTGGAAATGCAGAAAGCGATGCTTTGATTGACTCTATTAAGTATACTTTAGATTTTGAAACTCGATCGGTTATGGTGAAAGAGCTTCAATCCATGATTTATGACGAGCAACCATACGTATTCCTATATTCTTCAACTAGAAGAAACGTGATTCATAAACGTTTTGGAAATGCGGACATGCTGTACGAAAGACCTGGTGTTGTAATCAGCAATTTCCGTTTGTTGAATGAACTATTTGAAGGAACAGCCTCTGCCCCTGCCGCAGAAGCAAACTAATTATTCAGATTGAGGAAGAGATAAGATGCTGAGGTATCTGATTAAGAGAATTGTGGTTTTCATACCAACCTTAATTGCGATTTCGCTTTTAGGGTTTGTAATTATGGTCTCCGCTCCCGGGGATCCGGTTGAGCGAATGGTCGTTGCTGCCACAAGCAGTGGCGAAGTAGGAACCCAAAGCGCCAATGCTACCGAGCAGAAGAAATTCTGGAGTAAAAAATTGGGGCTCGACTTGCCAATCTTCTATGTTAGTTTAAGCAGCATGGCTCAATCAGACACGCTATATCGCGTTTATGATAAGACCGAACGAAAATCGTTAGAGCGACTTGCCAACCAGTATGGAAACTGGGACGCAGTAAGTCATTATTTCGATAAGCTGGAAGCTCTGAATCAGACTCATGTTGGAATTCGAATAGACACCTCAAACGTTGACAGTGCTCTGGTATCAATTGCTAAGGAGGATGTAAACACTTCTTACTTTGAGAGCTCATCGTTGAAGGGCGCTTATTCCAAACAAGTTATAGAGGCTAAGCTTTCTAACTTAGAAACACTCTATAATGAGAAGCCCTATATGAGTCAGTTTCTTGGCCCATTGAACGAAGCTAAACAGGCATTTGCAGATCTTGAAACAAACGAAACAAGCTGGAAGAAATATGTTCCTGCATTCAATTTTTATCCAAAAAACCAATATCACCGTTGGATCTTTGGAGATGGAAATGCGATAACGGGAGAAGGGTCTGAATTCTCTAAAGGAATCGTTCGCGGAGACTTCGGAACATCCTACACAACCAAGATGCCTGTTTCTGATGTAATTCTTTCGAAAGTATTTTGGTCCTTCTTCTTTACCATGGTTGCGGTTACGCTGGGCTACCTCGTGAGTATTCCTCTTGGAATTTATTCTGCGGTTCACAAAGATTCTAAATTCGACAAGATCACAACTGTGATTTTATTTATGCTGTACTCCCCTCCTAGTTTCTGGATTGCAACTATGGCATTAATGACCTTTGCGAATCCCGATGTAATCTATTGGTTTCCGGCTTCCGGAGTTGAGCCATTGGTCATGGACGAGAACTTAGGATTCTTTGCAAGATGGATGGAAAGGTGGCCGTATTTAGTCATTCCGACATTTGCATACACCTACAGCGCATTTGCCTTCCTTTCCAGAACCATGCGGGTGAGTATGTTGGAAATAGTGAATCAAGATTACATCAGAACAGCCAGAGCAAAAGGACTCTCCGAAACTGTGGTAATCTGGAAGCACGGACTTCGAAATGCATTGCTTCCTATCATTACTGTTTTCGCGAATATTTTCCCGGTTGCAATTGGAGGTTCCGTTGTATTGGAAGTAATCTTCACCATTCCAGGAATGGGCAACGAAATGTTCAACGCAATTATCAACCAGAATTACCCTATGATAATTACGGTGTTAACTATCACTGGAGTACTCACGCTCGTTGGCTACTTAGTCTCAGACATTTTATATGCGGTTGTCGACCCGCGAATCTCCTATTCATCTAAATCATAATTGAAGATGGAGAACAAACCGAAGCAATTTAGTTTTAGAGAGTACGCTTGGTCACAATTCAAGAAAAATAGAGCCGCATATGCTTCACTTTGGGTTTTAGCTATTCTTGCCGTTATTGCTCTGTTTGCTTCGATTATAGCGAATGATCAACCGTTATATGCCAAGTATAAAGGAGAGACTCTATTTCCAGCGTTCTCGTTTGAGAACAAATATGAGATTACCGATGAAAATGGAGAGACTGAGATAGTTCAACTTGACATTGCGAAGTGGAAGCAAATGAATCTTGAAAGCGTTATCTGGGCTCCAATCGTTTACGTTCCAAATCGTTCAGATTTTCTCAATTCGGATTTCGTTGGACCAAATGACGAGCAATTCTTCAAAGATCCAACCGGAAAGATTGTTCCGATGCCAACTCGATTTAAGCATTGGCTTGGAACGAATAAAAAAGGCGAAGACGTTCTTTCAGGATTAATCCACGCATCTCGAATCTCGCTTACCATCGGTATTTTCTCTATGGGAGTGGCTTCAATCATTGGGTTGATTCTTGGTTCGTTGGCTGGATACTTTGGCGACTATAGTTTGACTACCAAACGAGGCACGTTTTGGTCTGTATTACTTGGAATTGCAGCGGGCTATTACTATGCATTTATGGTAAGAGGATATGTTCTTTCTGATTCTATAGGTGAATCAGGGCTCTTATTCCTTTGGGAGCTGCTTCTTAGTCTAATCGTTTTCATACTGGTAATTGGTTTGTTTTATTTATTGGGTAGAATGGTTAGCAAACTTCCTTTTCTAAATAAGGAGACCAACATCCCTATGGATTCGATTGTATCTCGTTTTATCGAGATACTAATCTCCATACCTAGGATAATTTTGATTCTCTCTATTGCCGCTATTGCCAAGCCATCCATCATCAATATCGTTTTGATTATTGGCTTTACTGGATGGACAGGAATAGCAAGAATAACAAGAGCCGAATTCCTTAAGATTAGGGAGTTAGAGTACATTCAAGCAGGCCGGGCATTAGGGTTTGATCAGACTAGGGTAATCTTCAAGCACGCTCTTCCTAATGGAATTGCCCCTGCTTTGGTGGTTATTGCCTTCGGTGTTGCTGCAGCAATCTTGATTGAATCGAGTCTCTCATTCTTGGGAGTTGGCGTTCCGCCAGACTTGGTTACATGGGGATCGCTCGTTTCATCTGGTCGAGAAAACATGGGAGCCTGGTGGCTCGTGATCTTTCCTGGACTAGCTATTTTCCTTACAGTAACCGTTTACAACCTTCTGGGTGAAGGACTTCGTGATGCCTTGGATCCTCGGTTAAAAACTTAACCAAATTAGGTATAACCATTTTCCTGTTTTTGCGTTTTTTAGGTATACAGCTTTATCGTGGACTCTCCTCTCATAATACAACCAACCGACAACACCCCTCAGGTCTATTTCGACCTTAGTCAAGGTAGAATTGAGTTACGAGGAAGATGCTTTCCCGAAAACCCATCTAAATTCTACAATCCAATTATTGATTGGCTGAAAACCAATATTGAAGGTGACTCAATTGAGGCTCGCTTCGAGGTATATCTGGAGTACTATAACACCGGAACTTACATTCGACTTCTAGAAATTTTCGATTTGCTGAGTAAGAAGAACGATCAAGGCCATCAGCTAGAAGTGCATTGGTATGTTGAAGAAATGGATGAGGATTCAATTGATAATGCGAAGTCATTTATGGACGTTGCTAAATTACCTTTCAAGCTACGTACCTTGCCTACCATCAACTTTGGTGGTAAATGAATCAAGAAATTAAGCGTATTGGAGTGTTCACTTCCGGAGGCGATTCTCCAGGAATGAACGCATGTATTAGAGCGGTCGTTAGAACCGCTCTTCACTTAGGATTGGAAGTTTACGGTATCCACTCTGGATATAAGGGCATGATTGAAGGGCACCTTGAACCGATGGAGTCATCCGATGTAAGCAACATCATTCAACGTGGTGGCACTATTCTTAAAACGGCTCGAAGCAAGGAGTTCAGAACCAAGGACGGAATGCAAAAAGCATCCAACAATTTGGTCTCGCACAAAATTGATGCGGTGGTAGCAATTGGAGGTGACGGCACATTTACCGGAGCAAACGAATTCTCAAAGTCGTTTGACATTCCGTTTATCGGGTTACCTGGAACGATTGATAATGACCTCGTGGGAACTGATTTTACCATTGGTTATGACACAGCCCTGAATACCGTAGTTAGCGCTGTCGATAAGATCAGAGATACAGCTGCATCGCACGATCGACTATTTCTGGTTGAGGTAATGGGAAAAGATGCCGGTTTTATCGCTCTTCGTTCTGGAATAGGTGTTGGCGCAGAATCAATTCTGATTCCAGAGAAAGAGACCCATATGGACGACCTCATTTCGGTTTTGAAAAAAGGGTGGAAACGAAAAAAAACAAGTAGCATAGTGATTGTTGCCGAAGGCGATGATGCTGGTGGAGCCATGAAGGTGGCAGAACATGTTAAAAAGGAAGTGCCAGAGTACGACACTCGTGTCACCATCCTAGGTCATATTCAACGTGGCGGAAGCCCGTCCGCAATGGATCGTGTGTTGGCCAGCAGATTAGGAAACGCAGCCGTAAAGGCTATTCTTGAAGGAAATTATGGAGTAATGGTTGGCTTGGTGAACAGTAAAATTGCTTTCACTCCATTTGCCAAAGCAATCAAGCACAATCAGGGTGTAAACCAAGAGCTGCTAGATCTTGCAAGGATTCTGAGTTTTTGATTATCGATACTTCGCAACACCTCGTACGTCATACTCCCTCCTGCTAAATCGTAGTACCACATCTGTTTCTGATGCGTCAAGCTTGAATAAGCTTTCTGTTAGTTTTCAGGCCTTCTGAGTTGCCCAAATAAGTGACATGGGCTTTATCAATTGGAATGATTGGTTTACGAAAAATCGACCACGAATCCGATATTTGTATGCAAACAACCCCACTCATGAAATACATTTTCACCCTTCTTTTTGCAATACCATTTATTGCTAATGCCCAACAAACCACGATTAGTGTTGAATATGGTGGAGTAACCCGGCAATACATTAGATACGTTCCTGCGATTTACGATAGCACCCAGGCAACACCAGTTGTATTCTCCTTTCACGGTTTGGGGGATACCATGCAGGGTTTTTTCAATACCGGATTCGGAAACATTGCTGACACAGCAAATTTCATTTACATCGTTCCTCAAGCTTTAGTAGACGGTTTCACCGGAAGTACAGCGTGGAATTCGGGTGCTGGTTTCTTGGGCATCTATCCTAATGTTGATGTTGATGATGTTGGTCTGGTTCAAAATATCCTCGACACATTAAACGCTGGTTTCAATATCGATGCAAGTCAAATTTTCGCAACTGGGTTTAGCATGGGCGGGTTTTTTACTAATAAACTTGCTTGTGAGATGACTGATGTTTTTGCTGCCACTGCCTCAGTTGCCGGAACTATCGGAAGCGGTGTTACATGCAACCCTTCAAGCAAACTGAGAGTCTGCCATTTTCATGGAACCAGTGATACGAATGTGGGCTATGGAACGGACAATGGAGGTGTACAGGATAATTTATTCGGAAACTCGGCCCAAGAATGGTACAACTTCTGGAGAGGACACAATGAATGTGTTGGTGCCGATATTGGAGGTTCTTTTCCTAACACAAACGTTGGGGATGGCTACACTGTGGACCACATATCTCACTCGGGTTGTGAAGATGGCACGGAGGTCGTTCATTATAAAGTTCATGGAGCAGATCACGTTTGGCTTGGACCAAACAACGATGTTTTCTACACCATGGAGATCTGGAAATTCTTTAATAATTGGGGCCCTACTGGCCTTAGCCCAATCTCGCCTGACGGAATTGAAGAAAACCCAAAGGATGCAGCGGTAGTACTATTTCCAGACCCTGCCACCGACATTCTGAATATTGGAGGGCTTGAAGGCCAACTGGAAAGGATCAAACTGATCAATTCTGTTGGTCAAATTCAACAGACTTTCAAGACTACAATATTGGACATTGGATCTTTTGATAGTGGAGTTTATCTATTGCAAATAGAAATGGAGGACAGAATTCTAATTCGCAGATTTGTTAAACAGTAATCTTTTTAAAGTTGACATAAAAAAAAGGCCACAACTAAAGTTGTGGCCTTTTCAAATATCAATTCGGTTTGCTTAGAGAGTAACCTTCACGAAGTAATCTCTTCCAAAGTCAAGAATCTCATACTTGCCTTGAAGACCGCAATTGTCCATAATTCGAATCACATCGCTTTTCTTGTACATCCAAAGTGGGCAGTTACGCATCTTGTAACGCACCTCACGCTGCCATCCAATCAAACCGCCAGCAATTGGGAAACTCATGTAGAATTCCTTGCTCACGTCTTTCTTAAGCTTATTGATGATATCCTCTGGCTTCTCGATGTAATCGAAGAAACCCATTAGGCAAGCAGCATCATATTGCTTATCAAATTCATGCTCCATGTATCCGCTAACCACGAAGTCTAGGTTACCCTTGTATTCGATGCCGTCAGCCACTTTCTGAGCAATTTTCACCATACCATCGGCAAGATCCAAACCTGTTACATCCTTTCCTTGTAGAAGGAATTCAACGATGTATCGACCTGGGCCACAGCCCACGTCAAGAACTGATTTAATGTCGTCTCTACCTGTGTTTTTCAACACTTCCTCAAAACGGAGAAACATGGTTTGACGGAAATTTTTGTCAACCCACTTCCCGAAGGAAGAGCGTGTTTCGGTGTGCCCGTAAATAGAATCAAAGTCGGCTGCGTAACCGTGAAAAAACTTCTTAACGTCTGATGAAACCTGATCGGCCATGATGGATGGATTTTTTTATTGGGGTGCAAAGATGTGCACTCATTTTCGAATTACAAAAACCGTTTATCAAACTGAACTGTGATACAACTCTTTCAGCTGTTCATTCATCACG
>JBLFWJ010000111.1:0-11436 GCA_047611425.1 Bacteroidia bacterium
GATTAAGAAGCAATTTTCGCTCGGCTTTTGGTTCATGATTCCAAACTGTTCCATGTCCATAAATGCCGATGTGCATATTGCGGATATAAAGCTCATCACCCGTAAAAGAACAGAATGCGTCATTCAGATTTACATCCTTGACGCGAATGGATTTAATCTCTGTTCCAGTCAGTTTTACCCCAGCTGTGAATTTATCCAAAAACGTGAATTCGTGAGACGCCTTGCGATTTTTAGTGATGATTTCCATGTCTACTTGCTCTCTACGTCAACTCGTTTAATAGACTTGATGCCTTTCACTTCTTCGAGTCTTTCAATAAGGTTTTTCAGATGCATAACGCCTTCCACCATCACCCGAATATTCCCTTCAAAAACCCCGGCATTACTATCAAATGCAATGCTTTTCATATTGACATTTAGATCCTTAGAGATGATTTTCGTTATGGAGCTTACCAGCCCAACATCATCAAGTCCTTTGATTTCAATATCCGTTTCAAATGATGTGACTTGCTCTCGATCTGCCCACTGCGCATCGATAATTCGATACGCATAATTGCTTCTCAGATTGATTGCATTCGGACAATTGGTTCGGTGAACCTTAATGCCATCATTGATGGTGACGTAACCGAAAATCTTATCTCCTGGAATTGGATTACAACATGGTGACAGCTTGAAGTCTATCTTTTGACTAGCATCACCGATTACAATTCTATCACCTTTTTTCGGTGCAGGTTGATGCGGTTTTTCCTCCTCTGGCTTCTCAACGATTTCGCCTGTCTTAGGATTGATCCGATCACGGATATACCGATAAACTCTAGTGGCAGCAGTGGAACCTTCAATGAACGCTCGCACCTCTTTGAATTCGATTGACTTGTGTGCAAATTTCACAAACAGATCCTGGCTGGTCTGTAATTTGAAATGTTTTGTAAGCTGTTCCGTGAGTTCATGATCAAGCTTGCGCTTAAGCACTTTCAACTTCCGTTCAAGTATTTCACGGCCTTCGGAAGCTTCTTTACGAACCTCTTCTTTCAGCGATTGTCGAACCTTGGATTTGGCCTTAGCCGTAACAACAAAATTTAACCAGTCCTTTTTGGGGTGTTGTTTTGCTGAGGTTATAACTTCTAGTTGATCACCGCTTTTCAGCACATAGCTAAGTGGCACTAAGTTTCCGTCCACCTTGGCGCCCATACATCTAAACCCAACTTCGGTGTGAATATCAAAGGCGAAATCCAATGCTGTGGATCCAGCAGGTAAGGTTCTCAGTTCACCTTTTGGGGTAAACACAAAGATTTCTTCTGCAAGTAAATTCTCCTTGAATTCGTTTATGAAATCAAGCGAATTTGGATCTGGACTTTCAAGTACTTCTCTCACTTTTCCGAGCCAATCATCTAGATTGTTCTCCTCATCACCAGAACCTTTATATTTCCAATGTGCGGCAAGACCTTTCTCGGCAATGTCGTCCATTCGGGAAGTTCGAATCTGCACTTCAACCCATTTTCCTTGATGACTCATTACAGTTGTGTGCAATGATTCGTACCCATTCGATTTTGGATTGGAAATCCAATCTCTCAATCGGTCGGGGTAAGGTCTGTAGGCATCGCTGACGATGGAATATGCTTTCCAGCAATCTCCTTTTTCGTTTTCCCGTTCGCTGTTAATGATTATTCTAATCGCAAAAATGTCGTAGATCTCATCAAGATCCACGTTTTGCTTTTTCATTTTCTCCGCAATCGAAAAGACCGATTTTGGCCGACCCTTGATGTCGAAATCCAATCCAGATTCTGTCAGCTTTTCAATGATCGGCAGACTGAATTTATTGATGAAACGAGTGCGCTTTCGCTGAGATTGTTGAAGGCCATCAGCAATTTCTTTATGCAGTTCTGGCTCTAAATATTTAAAACTTAAATCCTCAAGCTCAGATTTAATCTGATACAAACCAAGTCTGTGTGCCAGTGGTGCGTATAGATACATGGTTTCGGAAGCAATCTTTAGTTGCTTGTCGCGCCTCATGCTTTCCAACGTTCGCATGTTGTGCAAGCGGTCGGCTAGTTTGATCAGAATCACTCGAATGTCGCTGCTCATGGTCAGCAACATCTTCCTAAAGTTCTCTGTCTGAAGGCTGCTTTCGCCTTCCATGTTCATGACGGTGCTAAGCTTTGTCAATCCATCGATGATCAATGCAACACGATCACCAAATAGGTAACGCATATCTTCAATCGTTAGATCCGAGTCTTCAACCGTGTCGTGCAACAGGCCGCATACGATAGACTTTGCTCCCAATCCTATTTCGGTGGTTACAATTTCCGCAACTGCTATAGGGTGGAAGATGTAAGGCTCGCCAGACTTTCTGCGCATGTCTTTGTGGGCATCCAAGGCAACATCAAATGCCTTCCGAACAAGCTTTAGGTCACCCTTTGCGCCATGGCGTTTGGCCGACCTCAAAAGCCTTCTATACGCTTTTAGAATCTCCTTTTTCTCCTCTTCAAGATCTATCTCTGCCATTACAATTGTCTCCACACAAAGTTACTTAACAGGCCAGTTAGAATAGCCTTTAAGCGCAATCAATTTTTCTAAAATTTAAAAGAGGCTCTGTAAATGACCTGAGCTACCTCGTCAATTCAATTCCCCACCAGTTGTCATTCAATAGTAATGGGGCATTGGCATCAAAGCCATGCTTTTCGGCTACGTGCTTAATCGTATGCTCGTTAAGGTCGGTTGCTTTAGCGGGCTTATTCGGCCAGGAAATCCATACAGACCCATCATTATGAACTTTTTCCGAAGCATGTGGAACAAGGTTTCGGACATCATTTAAGTTGGTAACGAAAAGGTGGGCCATGCTTAGGTCACCGACTTTCAAAGACCAATTCTTGAATTCAGGACAATCCGACCCTATCAATTCGTAATAATCTTCCGGGCAATTAACAATCGCAACCTTACGATTGCAGTCTATACCTAGAATCTGCCAAAGTTTAATGGTGGTTTGGGATTCCATGAGCGCATGAATCTACAAAAAGATTCAAAAAATAAGATGAAATTATGAGAGAAGTATCTCGAATGAACAGTGTTTAGCTAGCAGTTCCTCCTTTGAGCCTTGCTAGGAGTTCTTCATCACTCAAACCCAACATATCAATGCTCATTTGGGCATCATCAGAAAGCTCGTGATCTGGGTGTGCCGTGAGGAATTCCAGATAGAACCGCTTTGCCAAAACTTGATCAGCCAAAACTGATTCAGCGACAAACCCTTTCAAAAACCTCGCTGTTGCTGATCTTTCACTTCCAGGAAACCTAGAATGAACCTCCTTGAATTCAATTATTGCTTTATTGCCGTGTTTTGCATTCATGTACAATTCGCCTGCTCTGAAAAGCAAGTCGGCACTTGCACTATCGGTCGGATTTTCTTTTGCCTTGTCAGAGTAAAGGGCCGCAAGTTCAATAGCAATCGACACATTCAGGACTTGTGCCGTGTCCGAGTAAACGATTGCTTCTAGTTCTGAAATGCGTTGCTCAGGATCTTTCTGAACCTGATCATGGTGCTTTTCCTGTTCGTTTTGAGGATTCTCAGATCCACAGGAAATCAGACCAAAGGCAAATGTTAAGTAGAGTAGGTGCTTCATTTTTTTCGAATTGGGAATCTCATTTTATAGGTCACGTCCACGATACCATTTTCAATATCCTTCAATTTCCCTTTTACCATTCTCTTTCTGAAACCCGAAATATGGTCTGTGAAAAGTATGCCTTCAATGTGATCATACTCATGTTGAATAACTCGAGCAATAATACCATCATATTCTTCCTCTATCAAATTCCACTCTTGATCATAGTATTCGATTGTCACGTTTGGCTTACGATCAACATCTTCCCGAATTCCAGGAATGCTCAGGCATCCTTCATTGAATGTCCATTCTTTACCCGACTCTTCATGGATAATTGGATTGATAAAAACCTTTATGAATCCATCTAGTTCAGGATATTCTTCTGCAAAAGGCGAAGCATCTAAGATGAATAGGCGGATTGGTAAACCAATCTGTGGAGCTGCCAATCCTACTCCGCTCGCGTCTTCCATTGTGGCGAACATCGTTTCGATTAACTTATCTAGTTCTGGGTAGTCCTTTTCGATTTCCTCCGTTTCCTGTCGAAGAACAGGATCACCGAATGGAACGATGGGCATTATCTTGATCTTTGCACTCATAACGTACTCTTTTGTTGCATATAAGATTGAAGAATGATGGTTGCAGATATCATATCAACCGTCTCTTTCTTCTGTCTGTCTTTCTTTTTCAAACCCCCAGCCAGCATGGTTTGTTTTGCCATTTTGGAAGTGAATCGCTCATCAACTTTAACCAAAGTGATGGTGGGATATTCACGTTTCAATCGACCAACCAAATGATTCACCATTTCGGTAGAATCGGTGTAAGTATTATCCAAGTTCTTTGGGTAGCCTACCACGAAACACTCTACTTCGTTTTCATTGGTGTACTTCTTCAAATACTCCGAAAGATCTGATGTGTCAACGGTTGTGAGGCCTGTAGCAATAATCTGCAATGGATCCGTCACCGCCAACCCAGTTCGCTTCTTGCCTGGGTCTATTGACATTATCCTTCCCATCTAAAAATCTCTGTGATGCTGTGGTTTTGAGCCGCAAAGATAGGGTAACTTTGCACCCTTCAATTCAATTTTGAGAAGTGTATAAATGCCGGTTTTCAATTTGGTTTTCCTCAATCTTGAACAAATTTGAAATCAATGAATGATCTTTTAAAATCGATAGAAGACGCTTGGGAAAATCGTGATTTGCTTAAAAATGCAGACACGCAGGAATCGATCCGTGAGGTTTTGAGCCTTTTGGATCGAGGTCAAATACGGGTTGCTGAACCGACAGACGATGGTTGGAAAGTGAACGAGTGGATCAAAAAGGCCGTCATTCTGTACTTCCCAATTCAGAAGATGGAAACGATTGAAGTGGGCCCGTTCGAGTTTCACGATAAAATCGCAATCAAGACTGGGCATGCCGAAGCAGGGGTTAGAGTTGTGCCTCATGCAATTGCGCGTTACGGTTCCTTTTTAGAGTCCGGTGTAATCATGATGCCTTCCTATGTGAATATTGGAGCCTACGTTGGGGCTGGATCAATGGTGGATACTTGGGCTACGGTTGGTAGTTGTGCTCAAATTGGATCTGATGTTCACCTAAGCGGTGGCGTTGGTATTGGAGGTGTTCTAGAGCCTATTCAAGCAGCACCTGTGATTATTGAGGATGGCGCATTTTTGGGTTCTCGGTCAATTGTGGTTGAAGGGGTGAAGATTGGAAAGGAAGCGGTGTTGGGAGCAAATGTGGTTCTGACTATGTCGACAAGAATCATTGATGTAACAGGAGATTTACCAATAGAAACAAAGGGTGAAATTCCACCAAGATCAGTTGTGATTCCAGGAACATACCCTAAGGAATTCCCAGCGGGAACCTATAATGTTCCTTGTGCTTTGATAATTGGAAAGCGAAAGGAGAGCACAGATAAAAAGACTTCGCTTAATGATGCCTTGAGGGATCACAGTGTAGCTGTTTGATCAATGAAAATTGGATTCGATGCGAAACGAGCTTTCCTGAACCGCACTGGTTTGGGCAACTACAGCCGTGGCGTTATCGAAATGTTGCAGAAGGAGCCGGAGGTGAATTCTCTGGTGTTGTACACGCCAAAGTTGTCTAACGAAATTCTTTCGCAAGAAAATTTGAGTTCTGATTTAATTGAAGTAAAGACACCACCAGCCTTGCTGAGTGGCCCGTTAAGCTCCACTTGGAGGTCGAATTTCGTTACTGATCAGATTAAGAAGGATGGCCTGGATCTTTATCACGGATTGAGCAATGAACTTCCAAAAGGAATTGAGAATACGGGCATTCCAAGTGTGGTAACGATACACGATTTGATTTTTCTTCATTACCCAGAATACTACAAACTCATTGATCGAAAGATTTACGAGACCAAGGTGAAACACGCTTGTGATGTTGCCACAAGAATCATTGCTACGAGTGAGCAGACAGCTGATGATTTAGTCAGCTCCTTAGATGTGAATCGTGCAAAGATTAGTGTGGTTTATCAGGGATGTGATATGCGTTTTTCCGAACCAGTTTTAGACGAAGATTTGATCAGAATCAAAGCGAAATTCAACCTGCCAGAACGATACATTCTGAGTGTTGGGACTGTGGAAGAAAGAAAGAATTCAAAGATTTTGGTAGAGGCTATTAAATCGCTGAATGTCAGGGATTTAAAACTAGTATTAGTTGGCCGTAAGACCAACTACTCAGACTTAGTATTGGAAACGGCCAAAACGTTGGGCCTGGAGAAACGAGTTATGATTTTGGACAAGGTGGATTTCGCTGATTTGCCAGCGGTTTACCAATTGGCAAGTGTCTTTGTTTTGCCATCCCTTATGGAAGGATTCGGTATTCCTGTTTTGGAAGCGATGAGCTCAAAAGTGCCAGTGATTGTGTCCAAAAACTCTTGCCTTGCCGAGGTGTGCGATAATGCCGGAATCCAGATTAATCCCAAAAAAACCGAGGAGATTGCAAGCGCCATTTCTTCTGTTTTGGAGGATGATTCAAGAAGACAAGAAATGATTCGATTGGGGCATGAGCGAACACAACGATTTTCTGATGAGACAATCAGCAAGGATTTAATGCTGGTTTATCGACTTGCGCAAGCTGAATATCTAAAATAGCTTTGTCGGATGGATATGAGTAAACATATCGAAGGGCCTGTTTTTAAGGCGGTTTCAAATGCAGCAGAGGGTTTGGGGACAACTGCATTTGCCATTGGCGGCTACGTTCGCGATTCTATCCTAGGAAGAGAAACCAAGGACATCGACATTGTAACCGAAGGTTCCGGAATAGCCTTGGCAAAAGCTGTGGCCAAGGAATTGGGTGGAGTTAAGGTGACCGTTTTCAAACGATTTGGAACGGCAATGCTCAACTATCAAGGGACTGATCTTGAGTTTGTGGGGGCTCGTAAAGAGTCCTACAGCGAAGATTCACGCAAACCTGCAGTTGAGGATGGTTCATTAGAAGATGACCAGAATAGGAGGGACTTCACGATCAACGCTTTGGCCATAGGCCTTAATAAAGATGATTTCGGACAATTGGTTGATCCTTTCGATGGAGTGTCCGACCTCAAAAAGGGGATAATTAAAACACCATTGGAGCCTGAGCGAACTTACTCTGATGATCCACTCAGAATGTTGAGGGCAATCCGGTTTTCAACCCAATTGGATTTCTTGATTGAGGAGGAAAGCCTTGAAGCAATCTCAACTCAAGCGCACCGTATGGCTATCGTGTCGCAAGAACGAATCACCGATGAACTGAACAAGATTATCATGACTCCAGTACCTTCTAAAGGGTTTAAACTGTTGTTATCAACGGGGTTGCTGGATAGTGTTTTCCCTAAGTTGCAAGAGTTGGTTGGGGTTGATGTAATCCACGGTAAGGGTCACAAGGACAACTTCTTCCACACGTTGCAGGTGCTGGATAACATCTGTCCGAACACAGAAAACATTTGGTTGCGTTGGGCGGCAATTATGCATGACATTGAAAAACCAGTTACCAAACGGTTTCATCCAAAACAAGGCTGGACGTTTCATGGACATGAAGACAAGGGAGCACGTGCTGTTCCAAACATCTTCAAGGAAATGAAGTTGCCATTGGACTCAAAAATGAAGTATGTCCAGAAATTGGTGCGGCTTCATTTGCGACCAATTGTTCTAGCTCAAGATGTGGTGACTGATTCTGCCGTAAGGCGCCTTTTGTTTGAGGCTGGCGAGGACGTAGATGATCTAATGACGCTTTGCGAAGCGGATATCACATCCAAAAATGATGACAAGGTCAAAAAGTATCTGAAGAATTTCCAACTCGTAAGGCAGAAGCTTGTTGAGGTAGAGGAGAAGGATCAAGTCAGGAATTGGCAACCTCCAATTACAGGGGAGGACATCATGAAAGCCTTTTCAATAAAGCCTTGTAGAGAGATTGGGGCTATTAAAGATGCCATTCGAGAGGCAATTTTAGAAGGGGAAATTCCGAATGAAAAAGAGGCAGCTTTTGAAAGAATGAAACTTGAAGGCACGAAACTCGGTTTGAAGGCAGTAGAATAAAAGATCAACAACTATTTTCGCGGCAATTAGGCATGGCTGTATACAAATTCAAAGTAACTATAGACGAGGAGGAGAATGTGACCCGAGATATCGAGGTCAGATCGAATCAGGGGTTTTCCACGTTTCACGCGGGTATCATTCAACATTTCAATTTTCGTCCTGCTCAGGTCGCGGAGTATTATGCTTCCGATCAGCAGTGGTATGAAGGTGACTTGATTATCAAGTTGGAGGGTGAATCAAAAGATACCAAGCGGTTGGCGGATTTTATTTATGATCCACACCAACGGTTTATCTGCGTTACAGAATCATACAACGAGGTTGCTTTGGCAATTGAATTGATTAAGGTAAGTAAGGAGGTTGACGGAGTTGATTATCCTCGATGTGTTTTGAAGGAAGGTGAGCCACCATACTATACACAGCCGCCAATAGCGCACATTCCGGATGAAGAAGGTGAGCCTGATATGACGGATGCTCTATTGTCAAATGCAGATGAACCATCGGACGATGATCTGCTGGCCGCTGAAGCCGAAGCGGAGCAAGTGGATGTCAAAATACCGGATATGTCTGCCATGTTTAAGGCACTTTCCGAGGATGACAAACCGGAATCCAAGGAATCTAAGTCGGATGAAGAAGACAAGGAAGAGTCGGATGATTCTCATGCCGACTTCAACGTGGATGACCTGATCTGATGGCCGATAAGGCCAAAACGCTTCATGTTGTTTGCGGCCCTACTGCCGTTGGTAAAACGGCTTACAGCATTAAGCTAGCACAAAAACTAGGAACGGAAGTGATCTCGGCAGATAGCCGTCAGCTTTACCGTGAAATCCCAATTGGTACTGCCCAACCTTCCGAGGAAGAATTGGCCTCAGTCAAGCATCATTTCATTGCTTCAAGATCTGTTACGGAGGACTACAATGCTGGGGCATTCGGAAAGGATGCGTTGGAATTGCTAGAGAATCTGTTCGAACAATACGATGATGTGGTGATGTGCGGAGGAACAGGACTTTACATCAAAGCAGTAGTTGATGGATTTGATGATTTACCAAAAGCAGATTCCGAAACAAGACTACAGATTGAAAAAGGCTTCGAGGAAGGCGGAATCGAATACCTCCAAGCAGAATTAAAGCGGCTCGATCCAACTCATTACGAAACTACGGACCTTAGCAATAAACAACGCTTGATGCGTGCCTTGGAAGTCTGCGTGGTCTCCGGAAAAACATACTCAGAACAGAGAACCGGAAACACAGAAGAGCGAGATTTTAATGTGAAAATGATCGGGCTGTCGATGTCAAGAGAACTGTTGAATGAACGAATCAACCTTCGTGTCGATCAAATGATGGAGGATGGATTACTTGATGAAGTAAGGGCAGTTCATCATCTCAAAGAAACCAACGCATTGCAAACATTGGGTTACCGAGAGCTGTTCGATTTTCTTGAGGAGAAATGGACGTTGCAAGAGGCTTTGGAGAAAATGAAAACCAACACCAGAAGGTTTGCAAAACGTCAAATGACCTGGTTCCGAAGAGATCAAAGGGTAGATTGGATAGAGGTTTAAGTCAACCTGCGAATCCGCCTTTCGATTAAGATCAACAAGAAAACCAAAGCCAAGCCAATTACCCAAAGCATCGGATTGGTGCTTGATTCGGTTTCTATTTCAATTATTTTAGAAGTGCCAATAAGGACAAATGGCGCCCAGTAAAAAGGGTGAGCTGAAAGGGCATCGGAATCTTCAAGAAACGTGAGTTTCGCACCTCGAAGCGCTTCCGAAGTTTCAATTCCATTTTTTAGATTAGTGTAGAACGACTTCATAATGGAATGGTTTGATTGGTCGTTCGCCTTCCACAAACTCATCACAATTGAAAGGCTCATGACTCCTTCACCATCGGAATTTCTGCCTATTCCAGTTTCGCATCCGCTTAGCACAGTTAGTTGAGCAGACAGGTTCATTCCGAATAGTTCGTAGGCTAAAAGTTGATCATCTAAATTGTCACTGCCTGTAAAAGCAAACCTAGATTGCATTGGGTCACAATCATCAATAACCGTGTGCATAGCCAGATGTAGGGCCTTTGCTTTAGCCACACTTACAAACCGATACTTGCTTGCTTCAGCGCCCAAATGAGATTCGCCATCCATTAATTTGCTAAATGATAGTCCGTAAAGTTGCCAGCATAAGAAATTTAGTGCTGCCGTAACATTTTGATTCAGAATGGAGACCCTTCGTTCCTCAGGGAAACAAGCGAAGATCTCGAACCTTGCTGCTGCTTCGCTGACGAAGGAAGCGTCTCACTATTTGAATTTAGAACGAGTTTATTTTTCATTTTTCTAACGAATAGAGCTTAGTGGCCGCTTTACGGACTATCATTTAACTCTTTTAGCGTGGGCCTATCCCGAAAAAGGGAATCTTAGAGAACGTGTGGATAATGCAGGTCTTTATCCGCTTACCTGCCTGACAACCTTATCCACGCAGGACAAACGTCTTCTTTTAGAGAAAGACATTGTGCTGGTAAGGGACATCGTGAATAATCCCAGTAAACTAAATTCCTTAGGATTAAATGAATGAGCGTAAGAAGAATCGTATTCTTAAGAATGCGAAGGAAATGTTGAGGTAATGTGTTTCGGTATAGTAAGGTACTACTTGCCGTAGTTGGCTTCGAAATCTTCCCAAGAGCCAGTTTTGTAAACATCTTCTGCCCAGAAAGCAAGAATGGGTTCTAGGTCTTTTGCTGTTAAGTAGCCGGGTATTGGTTGGATTAAATTCATATTCTCATCCAAAAAAGCTAGTGTGGGATAACTCATTTTGCCTTGCATTAATTCGGCTGGTAGTTCGTGATATCCACGCTTTCCTTCTTTGATGAACTTAAATTTCCGTCCACCTAATTCGATGGTTTCTTTGTGTTCTCCATCCAGCTTTACAGCGTAATAATTCTCTTGTATGTATTTGACAATCTTAGGATTGTGAAAAGTGGTTACATCCATTTTCTTGCACCATCCACACCAATCGGTGTAGATATCGATGATGACTTTACGTGGCTCCGTTTGGCGTAATTCTTCCGCTTTTTCAATCGAGATCCACTCAATCTTTTCCTTCTTCTGAGCAAACCCTATAACAGGAAACAGCAAAGTCAATAACAACAGGCGTTTCAGCATATCAAATAGTATTGAGCCATTCTAAACGCTTTATTGAGCCAAAAGTTTTTAGTGTGAATTTCTGTGGTTAAAAACTTGGTTTATACCTGCGCTAACAGTAGTGCTAATGCTCGGTTTTCTTAATTTCGAAGCCGCCTAAGCCCAACCAATGAAAATCAGAAAAGT
>JBLFWJ010000112.1:0-11101 GCA_047611425.1 Bacteroidia bacterium
TTAATCTGTTGTTTGAGGTGCCGCAAATGGTGAGATTTCCACTTTCTTCAAGGAGCATGGAACTTCCCGAAGCATTTGATTCTCCACCGAATTTTCGATTCCATATTTCGTTGCCATCAATGTCTGTTTTGACCAAATAAATGCGATTGCCTGATGTTGTTGAAGTTGATCCGAGAAGAAAAACATTTCTGTCAGAAACGATTATATCGTTGCCTGAATCTTCCGAAATATCTCCGTAAGATTTTTCAAATGAATTGATTTGTGAGTCGGTTACTTCATGCTTACAAGCCGAAGTTGTAATCAAGAAAGCCAACAAAGAGAGAGAGAGAAGGTGGTTGAACATTGATCGATTAACGGTGTCATTGGCAATTATTGTCTACCTAAATTTTTTAATTCAATTAAGCAATAACAGATTTTCGGATTAAAAAAAAGGCCGATGCGTAATAGCATCGGCCTTTTAGCTTTTCTCCGTTGGACTAAATTATCTGATAACAACTGGTTTGTTGCTAGATCGACCTTGCTGATCAATCACTCTTACCATGTAAGTTCCAGCAGTCAAATTCGAAGCATCAATTGATGCATTTGTTCCTGAGAACTGTTCGTGAACGATCAACACTCGACCCTGAAGATCGGATACGGTAACTGAGTATTGCTCAGACCTTTCATCATTTAATCGAATAGTGAATTGCCCAGTTGTTGGATTTGGCATCAATCCGAAGACCAATTGCGAATCAATGTTTCTGATGCCCGTAGTTGTGTCAACCACCGTTACACAGTAATCTTCCACCTCACCATAATTGAATGTCTCTTGACAAGGCTCATTATCGTTGCCTTCCGTAGTCTTAATCCGCATTCTGGTTGCTCCAAGTACGGCATTAGTTGGAATCACTACTTCGGCAGAAACTGGAACATCTGCTACATCTTCAGTTGGGCCTAATACCAATTCAGAATTATCAAAATCCCCATCTTGATTCCAATCTATCCATGCTGTAGTTGTCACACTTAATTCAAACCAGAAATCGTAATCAGGAGTAACGGTCAACGTGTGAGTTGATCCTCGCTCTACAGATGTTGTCATGGTTGTGAAATCACCGTATCCACCATCGCTGCCACTGTTGTTGCTAATTGTATTGAAGTCTACTTGATCAATCCAATCGTCATCTGCATTGTCTGCTGTAGATGGGCAATAGCTCATATCGACACAAGCACCGCAACCACTACTGGTAAAGTAGGCTGACGCTGAGAAATCGGTTGTCACGTTAATCGAACAATTAGTCGAAACTTGAACCTCGTATTCAGTGCACTCGCCAATATCTATGGTCAAAGATGTGCCAACTACGTTGTCTACTTCGGTCCAAACACCCGCACCAATCGGGCGCCATCTTACGTTGTAGCTCATCGCTGCCAAAACCGAACTCCAGGAAACATCAGCATTGTTGGAAGTAAATGCATCGATGTTCACTGAGCTAGGAGGAAGGCAACATCCATCGGTACTGAAGTACAACGTGTCGGACCAGTCGCTGGTTGCTGTGTCGCAATCTGCCTGAACCATAAAAAAGTAATCGGTACAAGAATTTAATCCACTTAGAGCATAAGGTGATGTAATGTCAAATGCGGCAGATTCTGCGCCTCCAACTTCGCCCCAAGATATGTTGAAACTGTTTTGATCGGGTAGGCTACCCCAAGTCAAACTTGCAGAAACATCGGTGACACTTTCAGCAGACAAGTTGAATGGAGTAATGCAACCACCACCGCAGTTGTTCATTATTTCGTCTATGGCGTTTCTCGTGTTCAAGCGGCCACCGGTTACACATTCGCCAACTAGGTTGGCAATAGGATCGACCCCATTGAATATGGCATCGCGCACCATTTGTGCGGCCAAAGCTGGGTCTGAATGAGAGATGGCTGCCAAGGATGCACAGGGCGAAGAATAGACCAATGCAATTGCTCCGGCAGTTGCTGGAGATGCAAATGAAGTTCCGCTGGTGGTTGTGTAACCTCCGCCAGAAGCGGTCGTGTAAACATCTTCACCCGGTGCACCAAGATCGACAGTTGTCGCACCATATGCGGAGAATGTTCTGACATCGTTGTTGTTGGTTGCCGTAACAGAAACCATGTATTCAGATGCACAAGCGGTTGGCAGATCTCCTACCACATCAATATTTACATTATTGTTTGCGGTAGCACCGCAACTAAGAATTCCGGCAGCACCGAGCGTGTCATAAAAGGCACACCAAAGTGGTGCATCGGCCGGGTCGCCATTATTAATTCCCCAAGATGAGTTGGTAGCTACAACATATGCACCTTTCAATCCACCATTGGCTTCGTACATATTTCTCATAACCAACGGGTAGGTGTATGCTTCGATAACTTGGGCTTCATCATTGATATTACCGTAGGTCATATTCATAATCTTCACGCCCCAATTCACGCCAACACAACCTGTAGAGTTATTTCCAACCGCGCCAATCATTCCGGCCACGTTCACACCATGACTTCCTCCATCAATATTATCGTTGTCGTTTACAGGATCCCATCCCAAGTAGTCATCGATGTATCCGTTCCCATCATCATCAGTCCCGTTGTTTGGAATCTCACCGTGATTAATCCAATTATTGGCCATTAAATCTGGGTGATCTAGATCTCCACCATCGTCAACTACGCAAACCACAATTGTATCTCCGGTGGCAGTCACGCCACCAGTAGTTAAATCCCAAGCCAGTTCGGAGTCGATGTTCTGATGCCACCATTGCTGGTTGTAGTTCGGGTCGTTTGGTGTGGTCCTTTTCTGAACGTAATGATTCAATTGTACGATAGAAATATCATGATGGCTGTTCACTTGCCGTCTCATTTCTTCATGATCTAAAGAAGGGTCGAAGGTTAGCAAGTATGCATACATAGGTTCAGACAAAAGTCTGTTAACCCGCATCATTGTTGGTTCACCGTTCAGCTCAGCATTATCGTTAATGATTTTATCCAAACTCCCATTTGGGGTAATTTGAATAATAAGATCTCCTGGCACAACACCAGTCATTTCTAAGGATTGTGCAATGGCCGAGACACAGAAAAGTGTGGCCAAAATTGTTGTGGTAAAAATGTGCTTCATCGTTTGGATTTAAATCGAGCGCGAAAATAGTGTTCCGCTTTGGGGAGTATGGTACTATAAAAGACTTCTTGGATAAGACGAAATCAATGAAGTAGGGTTGCATTTTTGACCGAGAATTGGTCGAATTCAAGTTTCATCCCGTCCAGAGGCGGTTTCATCACAAAAACCTTTAACATGTAGATTGATTTCTACACATTCGCACGCGATGCGTTTTCGGTTATTCATTATTCTTTTATGGACCACGATTCTATTTCCAGTTGGCTTGCAAGCGCAAAACTATTTGGTGGAAGTACAGCATTTTGGAATGGAAGACGGACTGTCCAGTCCTGTGGTTAATCAGATTACGAAAGACAAGCGAGGATTCATTTGGCTCGCCACGCGTAATGGCCTTAATCGATTTGATGGCGACCAATTTCAAGTATTTAAATCTGAGGATAGTGGGTTAATCACCAACAATATAGCTGGAGTATTAAAGGTTTTTTTAGGAAGGGGCACCTGAACGATTTGGGCAACATCCTGAACGCTCATGGCTTAGTGCTGAACTTGTCCCGCTTAGTGCTTTACGTGTTGGACGACCTCAATTTGGACTTTGATTAAGGTCTAAAAACCAATAGGATTTGGTTTTTAGAACTATCGATGATGAAATTGCCTGTGGAGTGACTTCATTCCTTGGTAACCCAACAACTACAAAGGTTTAGCTGAATATCATGCGTTTTATTTGCTTAAAACGATTAACCCCTTTACTTACAAAAGAGAATTGAGGTGTTTCTGTCAGGTCGAGGGCGACTTGGGTATTTGTGTCCATGCTCACACAGTCTGCCGTTCATTTCCAATAGTTTTATCAGCTTTAACCATCCTATGAAAGACAGACGAGAATTTCTGAAGCGGTCTTCTTTGGCCTCACTTGGGTTATTGCTGGGCAGCCACATAGCTAGAGGTGCATTTATGCCTGAGGGATATGTGCCGGTTGCCCTTGAAGGCACCGACCCTTACAAGATGTTTGGCAAGCATCCGGACATGGAAGTGTTGAATGATCGACCTTGGAATATTGAGTCAAAGGCTCATTTGTTGGACGATGCAATCACTCCAAACAAAACGATGTTCATTCGGAACAACGGACTGATTCCAGAGGATGTTGATCCCAAAACATGGACGTTAACGTTTGATGGCGAAGGTGTTTCAGCTCCGAAAACGTACACGCTTGATGAGTTGAAAACGAAGTTTAAGCACCATACCTATCAGCTAACACTGGAATGCGGAGGCAATGGACGCAAAGAATTTAACCCGCCTGCAAAAGGCAATCAGTGGGGTCTGGGTGCGGTTTCGTGTGCCGAATGGACAGGCGTAAGATTGAAGGATGTACTTGAAGATGTCGGTATAAAAGGCAATGCCGTTTACATCGGGTATTATGGTGCTGATGTTCATTTGAGCCGAGACCCAAAAAAGGTTGTGATCTCAAGGGGATTGCCAATGAATAAAGCAACCGAAGACGAAACGCTTTTGGCATTTCAAATGAACGGGGAAGACATTCCTCTGGCTCATGGTTATCCGTTGCGATTAGTCGCTGGGGGTTGGCCAGCTTCGGTTTCAGGCAAATGGCTGAATCGAATTGCCATTCGAGATAAAGAGCATGACGGCCCAAAAATGGAGGCTCCAAGTTATCGGGTGCCATGCGAGGCCGTAGCTCCTGGCGAAAAAGTAGAGAAGGACGATATGTGCATCATCGAATCGATGCCGGTAAAATCGCTGATCACATATCCTGAGAGCGGGGCAATGATCAATCTTGGAGCGAAACTCGAGATTCGTGGGCATGCTTGGGCTGGTGATCTCGAGGTTAAGAAAATGGAATACTCCATTGACTTTGGTTCGCGCTGGACTGAAATGCCTGTTTCAATACCAGCTAACCGGTTGGCTTGGCAGCACTTTAAGGCTCAGGTTTCTTTACCTGAAAAAGGCTACTACGAGGTATGGGCAAGAGCTACCGATTCAAATGGAAAAGCTCAACCAATGATTTTACCTGGGTGGAATCCGAAGGGATATTTGAATAATGCGTGCCACCGAATTGCTGTAAAGGTTAAGTGATGATCGATTCCGAACAACGGAAAATCATTAACAAGATTCAACGGCAAATGCGGTTGTTTGTCTGGGCATTGGTAGTCATGCTATCCGGTGTGGTATTTCTTATTTTTTCCAGAACCATGCATCCAGAATGGTCGCAACCAAAAGTGGAAGTGGCGGAAGTAAAACCCTCCGAGGAACTTCCAGAATTTGAGAATGGAATTCACCTCGCAACGGGATTTGCCGAAGGCGAAAACTTGCAATTGGTAATTGGAAATTGCACCAGTTGTCATTCTGCCAAAATGGTCACCCAAAACAGAGCCAGCAGAGAAGGTTGGAAATCAATGATTGTTTGGATGCAAGAAACACAAGGCCTCTGGAATCTAGGCGACAACGAACCATTGATCTTGGATTATCTTGCGAAACATTATGCGCCAAAGAAACAGGGTAGAAGAGCCCCGCTTACAGACATTGCTTGGTACGATTTGGAAGATTAGTTTCCTCCTTATTCTCGTATCAGCATGCTCAAGCCCTGAGCAGCAAAACCCATCTATTATGGATCAGCAAAATATTGAGCAAGGCTATACCAAGCCTCAATCCCTAATTGATGTGCAGGAACTCCAAGAAAGAATTGAGGGATTGGAGAGTACGGTACTCATTGATGTTCGTAAACCAATTTATTTCGCGAATGGCCACATTGAAGGGGCCGTTAACATTTGGAGAGATCAGATCACCGATACCTCCTATAATTATGGAGGTATGATGGCGACCAAGGAGCAAATGGAATCCTTGCTAAGTGGATTAGGCGTAAAATCTTCCGATACACTCATTCTTTATGATGCAAAAGGAAATGTTGATGCAGCAAGACTGTGGTGGATTTTGAAATATTACGGCCATCAGCAAGTACGATTATTGAATGGCGGATTAAAGGCATGGGAGTCAATAGGTGGGAAGTTGGTTTCCTCAGATTCGAAGAGAGGAGTGAGCGAGTACAATTTTTTAGAGGAGGTGAATCCTGAAATCCACGCATCCATCTCTCAGGTAAAATCGAGCTTTGGCTCAAGTGAACAGATAATCTTGGACACTCGTTCGGAAGAGGAGTTTTCTGGAAGCATTAAGAAGAAAGGAGCGGCTCGGTCGGGAGCCATTCCACATTCTGTGAATCTAGATTGGAGTGCGGCTGTCAACTATGACGGTGACCATCGATTCAGGTCAATTAATGAATTGAAGAAAATCTATGGCGAACTTGGAATTGATTCGAACTCGAAAGTGATTACATATTGTCACAGTGGTGTTCGGTCGGCCCACACACTTTTTGTGTTGCAAGAACTTTTAGGTTATTCGAGTGTCAAGAATTACGATGGATCCTGGACAGAGTGGAGCCATTTGGAAACTCCATAAATCACAAAGCCCCGTCCGCTTATGGCAGACAGGGCTTCGTGTTAACTCAACTATTAATCGAATAGACTAAGTGGAGATCAGTAAGGGTATTTGTTTGCATCAATAATAGTTGCAGCCACCCTTCTTCTAGCCTCCTTTACATTTAAAGGAGCCACCTTGGTGAAACGCTTCAATCCCATGTTCATCATGGTTAGCTCGTCACCATCGGCAAATGAGTTGAGTGCATCTTTTCCTGCTTTGTTGACTACGTCAGCAGTATCGTACATAAAGATTCTAGTCATGTCGATTTGATCAGCGCAAGCTTCTTCGCCTTTAATTCCAACCATCTTCTCAGTACGAAGCAACATTGATTCTGCTACGTAGATGTTGGTTAGGATGTCAGCCAAATTCATCAGAATTTCTTGCTCCTTGGAAAGTGTTTGCATCAATTTCTGCACTGCAGAACCTGCAATCATCAACGCTACTTTCTTGTAGTTCTTGAGGTATTTCTTTTCTGCAGCAAAAAGGGTTGTGTCCTCATCACCAAAATCAGGAATACTCATCAATTCTCCTGCAACAGCCTTGGCTGGACCCATAAGATCTAACTCACCTTCCATGGCTTTTTTCAGCATCATGTCTACGGTGAGCATTCGATTGATCTCATTTGTTCCTTCGAAGATTCTGTTGATTCGTGCATCGCGATAAGCACGCTCCATTGGAGCCTCCATGCTGTATCCCATTCCACCATAAATCTGTAAACCTTCATCAATAATGTAATCGATAGCCTCGGATCCAAATACTTTGATGATTGCACATTCCACCGCATAAGAAGCTACACCTTTAAGTTTTGCCTCATCTGGATTCATGCCTCCAGCTTCGAATGCATCAATAGCGTTTTCAATGTCTTGACCGGCTCTGTAAGTCGCAGATTCAGTGGCGTAAGTAAGAATTGCTTGCTGTGCTAGTTTGTATCGAATCGCTCCGTACTTAGATATCGGACGACCAAATTGCTCTCGCTCGTTGGCGTAGCCTACTGAATGGTTAATCACATTCTTTCCACCACCAATAGCAGCAGCACCCAACTTAATTCTACCAATGTTGAGAATGTTCACTGCAATCTTGAATCCGTTTCCACGGTCAGATAGCATGTTCTCTGTAGGAACAACACAATTGTTGAAGAATACTTGACGAGTTGAAGAGCCCTTGATTCCTAGCTTCTTCTCCTCAGCGTTTAAAGTCAAACCTGGGTTGTCGCCTTCTACGATAAACGCAGTCAAGTTCTTGTCGTCTTCAATCTTGGCAAAAACGATGAACACGTGTGCAAAGCCTGCATTCGTAATCCACATTTTCTGACCGGTGATGGCGTAAGTCTTTCCATCCTCGCTCAATACAGCTTTAGTCTTTCCAGAATTTGCATCAGATCCTGATGACGGCTCGGTCAACGCATAAGATGCTTTCCATTCACCGCTGGCCAATTTTGGCAAGTACTTTTCCTTTTGTGCTTGCGATCCATAATAGAGAATTGGAAGCGTTCCAATTCCTGTGTGTGCAGAGATTGCTACAGAAAAAGAGTGTCCAGAACCAGTGGCCTCGCTTACGAGCATACCAGTATTGAATGAAGATCCGAATCCACCGAATTCTTCGGGAACACTTGTTCCAAGAAGACCGAGTTCACCTGCTTTGTCCATCAAGCTTTCCATCAGACCTTCTTCCATAGAATCAATTCGATCTAGAATTGGAGTTACTTCTGCACCGATGAAATCACGACAAGTTTGTGCGATCATCAATTGTTCTTCTGTCCACTCTTCTGGAGTAAACACATCTTGGCAGTTGGTCTCTTTGACCAACCATTCGCCTCCTTTGAGGGCTTGTCTGTTTTGTTCTTCTACCATTTTTTAAAAGTTTAGAGTTGCGAGTTGACAGCGTTTCGGGTTGGATGCGCCTTTGATATTCATCAATCAACAATCACAATTCGACATTAATTATTAGTTCATCATTTCAAAAATTCCGGCAGCGCCTTGGCCAGTTCCCACACACATGGTTACCATTCCGTACTTGCCATTCGTTCTTTTCAATTCGTTCAATACTTGAACGGTCAGCTTACCACCGGTACATCCTAGTGGATGACCGAGTGCAATTGCACCACCGTTCACGTTTACTTTTTCTGGGTTAAGTCCAAGGTCGCCTACCACCGCCAATGACTGAGAAGCGAATGCCTCATTCAGCTCGAAAAGGTCGATGTCGTCTTGCTTCAAACCTGCTAATTCTAACGCCTTTGGAATGGCGAAAATTGGACCGATACCCATTGCTCTTGGTTCGCATCCTGCAACTGCGTACGTCACAACTCTAGCGATTGGCTGAACACCTAATTCTTTTAGCTTCTTTTCGGACACTACCATTACGAAAGCCGCACCGTCAGAAGTCTGTGATGAGTTTCCTGCGGTAACAGATCCACCTGTTTTGAATACAGGTCGAAGTCGAGCTAATGCCTCAACAGAAGTGCCCTTTCTAGGACCTTCATCTTGACTTACGGTGTAAGTTCGTTCTTGACGCTTTTCGTTGGCATCTAGGAAAATTTCATTTACATCGATAGGAACGATATCGTCTTCGAAGGTTCCATTGTCCAAAGCGGCCAATGCTTTTCTGTGAGAATGGAATGCGAATTCGTCCTGTGCTTCACGAGAAATGTTGTAACGTTCAGCAACTTCTTCAGCTGTTAAACCCATTCCCCAGTACCAGTCATTGTGCTCTTGTGCAACTTTCATATTTGGAGTCACAGTCCAACCACCAAATGGCATTGGGCTCATTGTTTCTACACCACCGGCAATGATGCAATCAGAAATTCCTGCATGAATCTTTGACGCTGCAATGGCGATTGTTTCCAATCCTGATGAGCAGTATCGGTTAACCGTCATGCCAGGAACCTTATCGGTGTTCAATCCCATTAATGAGATCATTCGGCCAATGTTCAGTCCCATCTCTGCCTCAGGTGTGGCACAACCAGCGATGACATCATCAATGGTGTCAACATCTAAATTGGGCACACTGGCTACCAAATGTTTGATCACATCTGCGGCCAGATCATCTGCTCTTTTGAATTTGAATAGTCCTCTTGGGGCTTTTCCTACTGCTGTTCTATATCCTGCTACTATGTATGCGTCCATGTTAATTAAGCTACTAGCTGCGAGTTTCTAGTCTCGAGCTATTGTGAAATGAATTAGTTGCGTGTATTGAGTTGCTAGTTTCTAGAAACTCAAATGTTTGATGTTTTAGATGAAGTGTTTGTGATGCTACTTCGGCCTGCGTTAGGGATGGAAGCGGCATCCTTTTCTTTTGAACCACTGACCCTTCGACTTCGCTCAGGGTTCGGTTAAAAAGAAAAGATATAGCGGACAGCCCGACCCGTGGGTGGGTTTTGTGCGCTGGGTGGGTAACGCCCTTAGTTAGGTAAGTTGACGGTTTTTCCGCCTTCTTGCTCAATCGGGATTCCGTCTCGGGCAATGACGACACCCAAATTGTAAGTGAGTGTGTACTTGAGTTTGCCGTTGGAAGAGTAGTATTTCCAGTTGCCGTCTTTCTTGCCACGGAGGTATTTTCCTTCGGCTTTGACTTCGCTGGTGTTGTGGTAAAAAGACGTCCAATCTCCGGTGCGTTTTCCGTAGTCGTATTCGCCAAGAATTTTTTCTGCACCGGTGTAAAAGAAGGTCTTGTAATCTCCGTGGCGTTTGCCATCGAAGTACTCGGCTTCTTCCATAGGGTTTCCGGTGTGAGGATAGAACCTTCTTGAAAACCCGTGCTTTTTATTGTTGAGGTAATTGACTTCGGCAATGAGTAATCGGGATGCAGAGTAGAATCTCCAGGTACCCTGCTTTCGGTCATAGGCGTCCTTCCTGTTGCGGTGCTTATCACCTCCAGCGGCAAACTTTGGCCTACGCGCAGACTGCGAAAAGGCGAAAGTCGGTATGACCAATAATAGGAGTACATATATGAATGTTCTGCTTGTCATGGCCTTTCCTCGCAGTGCAAAGAAAGGCATTGAATCAATTTCTCAATGGCTTTCCTTTGGTAATGAGGCTCTGCATTCTTTCGAGTGATTTCTTCTCCATGCATAGCTTCAAAAATGCTTTTCGTTCTAGGTCTAGCAGATACTGTTCCGAAACCTGTGTTGCTTGGCTTAGGTCGCCTCCTGCAAGTACGTTTCCGAATTCTTCAGAGATCAATCTGTCGTGATCTGAAATGTATTTCGCGTCCATCATAGAACGTGCTCCGGCCACAAATATTCCCTGGGCTTTTTGACCCAAAACGGTAATATCTTTTCTTGGTGCAGGTCGTGAATATCCATTATCGGACATTTCGATTACGGCTCTTTTCGCATCCGCGATTCTTCTGTCTCCATTAATGCTCACATGATCCTGTCCTCTTCGGAATAATCCGAATTCGAAAGCTTCTTCGGATGATGTAGCCACCTTGGCCATTCCAACAGTCAGGAAGCGTTCTTTAATTGTAGGAAGTCGTAGGTTTTCGTTTTGGAATTCGTCTGAAGCACGAACGGCAAAT
>JBLFWJ010000113.1:0-11082 GCA_047611425.1 Bacteroidia bacterium
TTTGAACGCCTACCTGTGTGCCGAGAAACGGTTCTTGGCCGAGTTGTATAGAGCAACAGGCGATAACTCGAAAGCTGAAAATCTGGAAAAAGAATCTGGTGTATTGGCCGAATTCATTCGAGCTTCTTTTTGGGATGAAGAGGCCGGTTATTTCTTCGATCGTCATATTAAAGAAGTGGGTTTGATGCATCAAACCCTTCCAGAAGCTGTTTATGGCCCAGAATGTTGGACGGTGCTTTGGGCCGGAATCGCCACTCAGGAACAGGCCGAGAAAGTGGTTTCCCATATCATGAACGACAGCCAATTCAACACGAAAGTGCCTTGTCCAACTTTGGATGCAAGTCATCCGAAATTCAACCCTAAGAAAGGATATTGGCGTGGGCCCGTTTGGTTGGATCAAGTCTATTTCGCACTGCACGGAATGCGGAAGTATGGCTTTCATTCTGAGGCCGATTCACTCCTCAATAAATTGATTACAAACGCAGAAGGTTTGACTAAACCAGGCTTCCCGATTCACGAGAATTACCATCCTGTAACAGGCGAAGCATTGAATGCACCACACTTTTCATGGTCGGCCGCACACCTTATTTTGATGATTGAAGATGCATCTAAAAACTGAAAATCGTATGGGTTTGATGCATCAAACCCTTCCCATGCATCAAACCCTTCCCATGCATCAAACCCTTCCCATGCGTCAAACCCTACCGACCCTAGGCCTTGCCTGGCTATTGCTCCTGACCACTTCCGTTAGTGCCCAGAACGATTGGGAAAACGAAAAGGTTTTCGGGATTGGCCGGGAAGAACCGAGAGCCACATTTTTCGCTTTTGAATCAGTTGAGGAGGCTTGGATAAATCAGCCAAAAACTTCAGATCGACACCTTGATTTGAACGGTAAATGGCGTTTTAAACTGGCTAAGAATCCAAGCGAAAAACCAACTGATTTCTATAAGAATGAGTTTGATGTTTCAAATTGGGATTTGATTGATGTTCCGGCCAATTGGGAAGTCGCTGGCTACGATCAACCTCATTACCTCGATGTCAATTATCCGTTTGAGAATAACCCACCATTCATCCAAAAGCATTACAACCCAGTTGGTTCTTACAAGCGTGAATTCACGCCTTCAGAAAGCTGGAGGGGCCAGCAAGTTTTCATTTATCTCGGAGCTGTAAAGTCGGCTTATTACCTGTGGATTAATGGAAAGAAATGCGGCTATAGTCAGGGTTCCAAAACGCCAACCGAATTCAACATTACCGACAAACTAGTGCAAGGAACCAACACTCTTTCCTTGGAAGTTTACCGTTGGAGTGATGGCAGTTACCTGGAGGATCAGGACTTCTGGCGAGTATCCGGAATTGAACGGGATGTGTACATCTACACCGTTCCTAATCAGCATATTGAGGATGTTCATATTGAGCAAGGACTTTCAAATAACTACAAAGACGGAAGGTTGAAAATCACCGGTCTCACGATAGATTATCAATCACGAAAAATACCTGCGCCTTCCAAGGTAAAAGCATCACTTTTTGATGATCAAGACAAGCTGGTCTGGTCGGATTCGACAGATTTTCCGGAAGCGGGAAACAGGGAGTTCAGTCTGGAAACAACCATTCCAAATGCAAAGTCTTGGACGGCTGAAACGCCAAACCTATACCATCTCATTCTCGAATCAGAAATGGCAGATGGACGCAAGTTGGAAGCCATGAAATTTCAAGTCGGGTTTCGGGAGATTGAAATAAAGAATGCCCAACTTTTAGTGAATGGTTCGCCCATCACAATTCGTGGGGTAAATCGCCATGAGCATGACCCTGTTACAGGACATGTTGTGTCTGAAGAGTCGATGATTAGAGACATTCAGCTCATCAAGCAATACAATCTAAATGCGGTTCGTACTTCTCATTATCCAAATCATCCGAGGTGGTATGAGCTGTGCAATCAGTACGGACTTTACATCGTGGACGAGGCAAATGTTGAGTCGCACGGGGCTGATATTTACGATAAGAAAGTAACGTTGGGCAACAAACCGAGTTGGGGCGATGCGCACTTGGATCGCGTGAAAAGGATGTTTATGCGCGATCGGAACCAGCCTTGCATAATCACTTGGAGTTTGGGAAATGAGGCCGGTTCGGGCATCAATTTCGAAACGACTTACAGTTGGCTAAAAGCCCAAGACAAGTCGCGGCCGATCCAATATGAAATGTCACAACGAACGGATTTAACGGACATTGAAGCACCGATGTATCGAACAATTGAGCGGATTGAGAAGTACGCGAAAGAGGTGCACGAACGGCCGTTAATCCTTTGCGAGTATGCTCATGCAATGGGAAACAGCGTGGGTAATCTTCAAGATTATTGGGATGTGATTGACAGCTACGATTGCCTGCAAGGTGGTTTCATTTGGGATTGGGTAGACCAGACTTGGGCCATGAAAACCAAGGATGGAAAAGCCTTCTGGGGTTACGGTGGAGATTTTCCAAAACATGAAGTTCCTGCCGATTCTAACTTCTGTGCAAACGGACTTGTACAAGCTGACAGAACTCCTCACCCTCACCTTGAGGAGGTAAAAAAGGTTTATCAGCCAATCCACTTTAAGTGGGAAAAAGGGAAACTCTTGGTTCGAAATCGCCACGATCATATCGACTTATCCGGCTATGATTTCAAATGGAGTTTGAAAGCCGATGGCCGCGAAATTGAATCGGGAAAGTTCGATTTAAAGACTGCAGCACATGCCATCGACACACTAAACATCAACATGAAAACGGTTGTACACCCTAAGCAAGATCATCATTTGGAAGTGTATGCCCACACAAAGGAAGAAGCACCGTTAATTCCTGCAAAACACCTCGTTGCACGGGAACAATTTGAGTTAATGACCTATGGTCTACGACCATTGAATGTGCCGTTGCATTCCTCATTGGAATTGACGGACAAAAAGGGTTTGATTACCCTTTCAGGAGAGAATTTCGAGTATTCTATCAACAGAGAAACTGGATTCCTTTCTTCCATGAAATTTGACAATGAAGAGTTGTTGGTGGCTCCAATCAAACCTAATTTTTGGCGTGCACCAAACGACAATGACCTTGGCAATGGAATGCCAAAAAGATGCGGCATCTGGAAGAATTTGGCGGATGATATGAGCCTCGATTCCGTGAAAATCGTGAAGGAGGAAAAGCACTTCGCAGTTGTAGCCGCTACGTATTCACTTGCTGGAATACCAGGAGAATTGGAGTTGCGATATCGCTTCTTTTCAACCGGTGATGTTGGTGTGCAAGAGCACATTATTCTGAAGGACTCATTGGCAGAGATGCCGCGTTTCGGAATGGAAATCCAAGTTCGAAGCGATCTTGATTCAATTGAATGGTTCGGCCGTGGGCCACATGAGAATTACATCGATCGGCACACAAGTGCTTTCAAAGGGCGATACAAGGCGGAGGTCAGCGATTTGTACCACCCGTACGTTCGGGCGCAGGAGTCGGCCAACCATATTGACAGCAGATGGCTGTCGGTACGGTCGGATGAAGTTGGCTTATTCGTAAGTGGCGACCCAATTATGCATTTCAGCGCGTTCCATTTCGACTATCGAAAGCTGCATCACAAGGAAAAGACTGAGCCAAATAAGCATGGTTCTCTCGTTGAGGAAGATGACTTGATTCACCTGAATATCGACTTGAAACAAATGGGCGTTGGAGGGGATAATTCGTGGGGAGCAAAACCTCATGATGAGTACTTGCTCACTGACTTGGAATACACCTTCAATTTTCGAATCCGACCCTACACAATTGGAAAGGAAAGGCCGGATAAATTGGCTCGTTTTACATCGATAAAGATGAATACACCAAGGCCAAATGCGGCAGAAGGCCGAAAGAACATCCAAAGTAAATGAGCCATAACTTAACTACCATACTTGCCCATTTCGGGATTAAGGAATTCACATCAACACCACTGGCATTGGGTTATGCAAACGAGAACTTTAAAATTGATTCTGGTGGAAAAACTACCATGATTCGCATTTGCAAACAGCAACCAGTTTCCAGCATTGAGAAGGAAATCGAGTTTATGGAAATCATTAAGCAGCACGGATTGAAAGTTGCTTATCCAATTTCGAATAAAGTCGGAACTGACATTTTTCAAAAAGGAGAATTCCCTGCGTTGATGTACGATTTTGTTGATGGACATGATGCTCCTTTAAACTCAGAATCGAGGAAGCAGATAGCGATGGAAGTCGCCAAATTAAATTCAATTGAAGTGCCTGATGGCTTTGTCAAGCCCAACAATCTCAACTTTCAGAATTGTGTTGAATTGGAAGCCAAGTTGGAAGCGGCACCGTATCAACTTCCAGAAGTGTTCACGCATTTCAGGTCAGAACTGAAGTTGCTTGAGAAGTATGTCCAGCTAGATCTTCCAAGAGGATTTGTGCATGGTGATGTGTTTCCGAACAACACTATTTTCCAAGGAAATGAGCTTAAAGCAATCATCGATTTTGAGGAGTTCGCGGTCGAAACGTTGCTGTTCGATGTAGCGATGACAATTGTCGGGTTTTGCTTGAATGCTGATTTTCGAGTCGACCCGAAAGCCCAGCAAGAACTCCTCGATGGCTACGAATCTGTCCGACCACTTTCCGATTCTGAAAAAGAAGCCTTGCCTTATTTTATTCGATGGGCAGCCTTGGCCATGATGAGTTGGCACTTGGAATTTGACCTAATCTACACGATGAATGAGAGGCAAGAATTAAGAGTGAATGAGTTGATGAGAATCGCTCAGAGTGTAGAAATAAAACGATGAATAAAATCCTCCGTCTCGTTCCTCGACACCTCCTTTTAAAGGAGGAATGAGAGCAGTTCCCCCTTTAAAAGGGGGTGCCCGAAGGGTGGGGGATTTGGATTGAAATGGAATAATGGAAATACAAGGATTGAACGTTGAAGAAATTGCAAAAGAGTTCGGAACTCCACTGTATCTCTACGATGCAGGTGTGATAGAGCGTCAAGTAAAAGCATTCCGTTCGGCTTTTCCGAACATTGATTTAGATGTGAAGTACGCGTGTAAAAGCAACACCAATCTCAGCATTTTGAAAAAGATGTTGGAGTTGGGAACTGGCCTAGATACTGTTTCAATCAACGAGATTAAGATGGGATTGATGGTTGGGTTTAAACCGGATAAAATCGTTTTCACACCAAATTGCGTTGACTTTTCTGAGATAGTTGAGGCGGTTGAATTGGGCGTTCGAATCAACATTGAGAACCTACCGAACCTAGAGAAGTTTGCCGAGAAATATGGCGATTCGATTCCATGTTTTGTTCGGTTGAACCCGCAAGTTCATATCCAAGCCAACAGCGACAAAGTAGATTGGTGGCACAAGCAATCGAAGTTTGGAATATCCCTTGATCAGCTGCCAGAAGTACACCGATTAATTGCCGAGAAAGGCTTGAAAGTGAATGGCATTCACATTCATTCTAGTTCGGTAATCATGACGCCAGAGGTTTTCTTGGAAGGAGCCAAAACCGTTTTCGACATCGCGAAGCAATTCAAGGATTTGGAGTTCCTAGATTTTGGCGGTGGGATTAAAGTAGAGGTGGGAGATGGCTCCCCAGTAATCGATCTTCAAGAATTAGGGGCCCAATTTGTGCCTGCCTTCCAGAGCTTTTGCAAGGAAATCGGGAAGCCGATTCAGCTTTGGTTTGAGCCAGGCCGATTTCTAATTGCCGAAGCCGGAATGCTGCTAGTAACGGCCAACGTTGTAAAGCGAAATGGAAACACCACTTTCGTAGGTACTGATTCGGGATTCAATCAACTGATCCGACCGATGCTTTACGATGCACACCACGAGATTCTCAATCTCAGCAGAGGTTTGACTGATGGTATTGGGAAGGGTTTGATGCATCAAACCCCGACTCAGAAATACACCGTAGTTGGCAACATCTGCGAGATCGACAATTTTGCGGTTGATCGACTAATTCCAGAAGTGAAAGAAGGTGATGTGCTCGCGTTGATGACAGCAGGGGCATACGGGTTTTCCATGGCATCAACCTACAATTCGCGCGTTCGCCCCTTGGAAGTAATTGTTGAAAATGGCGAAGCCAGAATCATTAGATACAGAGATTCTTTTGAGGACTTGATACGATCGCAAGAAGGCTTGTATTAGGAACGCGAATAATTAAATCGTCCTTAACCGATCGGCCACTTTCCGATCATTCGCCAAGCGAGGCAGTTTGAACTGCCCTCCAAGCGTGCCCTGAGATCGGGCGTATTTTACAAAGGCATCTTTGGGCAGGTCAGTAATCACCGCTGGCCGTAGAATATGTCCATCCAAAAGGTCTCGATAATAGATGTTTTGCTCTTGCATAGAGCGGTCAACTGATTCGGCAAACGCAGCCAAGTTTTCGGGCTTTTTTGAGAAACTGATAAACCATTCGTGATACGGCAATCCGCTTTCTGGATTGACCTGTGGGGCGACATGAAATTCTGTTACCTCTCCTCCAATCTCAGAAATTGCAGTCTTCAATGCGGTCTCCACTTCTTTGGCAATTACGTGTTCGCCAAAGGCGGAAATGAAATGTTTGATCCTACCAGAAACGATTACTCGGTATGGATTGTTGGAAACAAATTGAACGGTGTCGCCCAAACTATAACCCCACAAACCAGCATTGCTACTAATGATCATAGCGTAATTCTTTCCCAATTCAATCTGACCGATTGTAAGTCGGGTCGGGCTTTCATCATGGATTTCCTCCACGGGAACAAATTCGTAGAAAATGCCAGAGTTTACCAAAAGCAACATTCCCTTTTCGCCCTGGCGATCTTGATAAGCAAAGAACCCTTCGGATGCTGGAAACAGTTCGATGCTATCGATTCGCTTTCCGATTGATGCTTCAATCTTGGCGCGGTAAGGTTCGTAGTTCACCCCTCCATACACGAATAACGAGAAGTCTGGAAAGACCTCTTTAATCTGTTTTCCAGTCTGCTCCTGGATCTTATCGAAGTACATCTGAACCCAGCTCGGAATGCCAGAGATCAGGGTCATCCTTTCATCCAGCGTTTCATCAACAATCTCATCGACTTTGGTTTCCCAATCTTCAATACAATTGGTTTCGTAGCTGGGCATTTGGTTTGTACGCAAGTAACTCGGCACAAAATGATTGCTGATTCCAGATAATCTGCCTAGGTGAATTCCACTCTTCTTTTCGAGTTTTGGTGAACCGGAAAGGAAAATCAATTTCCCATCAACGAAACTGGAATTTCCTGTTTCGTGAACATACCGAAGCAAAGCATTTCGTGCACCATTAATATGATTGGGTATGCTGTCGCGAGTGATTGGAATAAACTTGGCGCCCGATGTTGTGCCGCTTGTTTTGGCCAAATAAAGTGGCTTTCCGGGCCAAAGGATATTTTCTTCCCCATTTGCAGTTCTATCGAAATAAGGCCGCAGTTGCTCGTAATCCTTTACGGGAACTTGCTTCATAAAATCAGCATGATTTTGAATGGACTCGAATTGATGGTCTTTGCCAAAGGCTGTATTCTTTGCTCCATTGATCAATTGCTTGAGTACTCGATTCTGAGTCTCAACTGGCTTGTTGGCCCACACAGCTGTTTCCTGTTGGATGAACCAAGCAGCAGCTTTTGCAAGTATTGAACGAATGGGCATGCAGTAAAGGAAGACCGAAAAAGGGAGAAATAAAAAAAGCGACCCAAAGGTCGCTTAATAGGTTTTTATACAAGACTCTTTCAACTACAATTCACCGCTCCAGTCAAGGTATAGGTAGAGCCTCCTCCATTAATAACATCATCAAGTGACTTCAATGTCCCACTGAAATTTAACGTGGAACCTGACCATGATCCTGATCCTGAAATGGCGATGTACGCATTACCCTGATTATCTGATATTTGAAGTGCAGAACAACTCGAACACCCTTGTGTATAGTAGTCTTCGGTGAAGGTTATAGACCCAGAAGTGCCAGAGTTGAGGATACTAACAACCCAATCGTTCGCCACAATTCCTGCACTAGCTCCAGTGCAACCCGCAGAACCACTACCCGATCCTAAACTAAAATTGAACGTTCCGGTGTTTGGCTCGGGTGGACAAGGAGGATCAATCAATGAAGCACAACTTGGTTCATCACAAGCACCACACATGAGTGCTACGTCTCGAATGTTCGCCTGAGTTATTTTTCCGTCCGCAGTTACAGCAAATTCGTAACATTTAATGTCATGACAAACCTGAGACAGGTTATCACAAGTAGACGCGCTTAAAGAAAACGGAAGGCTCAAGGTTCCACTAGTCTGGCCCATTGCCCCACTTACCGGAACAATATTAACTGGACCACTATCTCCGAACCTCATACCGCCCCCAACAACATTTCCATTCGGTGCAGAGAACTGTATTTGCCCTGTATTCTGAACTCCCGTGTTTATGGGCATCGTTCCTCCGGACCCTCCATCAATAGTCACGGAATTGTCAATCTCCATCGTGTCTGGGTCAACCATATACGAACCGGCCGGCAGCGAAAGATTTGCATTCAATTCTGTTACGGGGTCTCCATTTTCTTCTTCATCCTTTTTGCAGGCAGAAAAACCGATAGAAATGGCTAAGCATATGAGGTAGTACTTTTTCATGATTAAGATAATTTGTGGATTGCAAAATAAATGTAATAATCAATAGATGAGGACATCCCTTTCAATTCATATTGCCGTTATACTGAACCCACAATCAAACTCTGCCTTACTATCAAGTTTCACAACAGAATCCTTTTCAAAAAAGTCACCCTGAAAATCGTGGTCATCCGCACAACCTATCCATGGTTCGATGCAAACAAAATCAGCATCCTTTGCTGCCCACAAACCAAAATGATGGAATCCTTGAAAATCAACCCGCAAGCCGGTTTTAGACTCTTTGTGAATCAATGATGCGGATCGCAATGGAAAATCTTTGAAAACAATGGCGTCTTCATAGAAAAGTTGATGGTTGAGCGTTAAAAGTTCAGAGTTGCTTAGCACTGGCTGCGTGAGACCAGAATAGGTGCCCGTTTCCGTCAGTAAGTGACGATCTACAGTGACCTTTTCTGGAAATTCTATTTGATAGTCAGTGTACTCTCCTCCTGCAAAAGGGACTGCGAAAGCGGGGTGGCCTCCTATCTGAAACACCATTTCAGATTTGTTCTCATTGATTACGATCATTGTCTGATGAAGTGTCGAGCCTTCTAATCGGTAATTGATTCTCAGTTCAAATTTGAACGGATACTTGGTCAAGGTTTCTTCATTCGACACCAAACAAAAGGTGACCTGATCAGCCGAAGAGTGCACCGCCTCGAACGCCATAGTTCTCACAAATCCGTGTCTTGAAACCTTATAAGAATTGCCTTCAACCCTTATTTCGCCATTGTTCGACTCACCCACACATGGAAAGAGAATAGGGGCCGATCGTCCCCAGAACTTTGGATCAGCACGCCACATGTGTTCGACATTCGTTTTGCGATTAATTAAACTGCAAAGCTCTGCCCCAACTTCATTAAAACTTGCCGAAACGTGCTCGTTTTCTATAGTGATCATCTTATAGATTTTTTGCCAAGGAAAGGAATTGATCTGAATTATACCTGTAGTAACTTTGGCTTAATGAAATTGAAGACGCTCCGGTTCATGGCCATTATTGGCATTCCCCTATTAATTGCTTGCGAAGGAAACACCTACCGAGAATGGAATGTGGTGAACAACTCATCAACGCAAATTCAGATTGAATTGAAATCTGATTTATCTGACTTGGAGCAATCTAGCGTTGGGCCAGACAGCATTCGCAGAATCATGGTTACCGATCAGCTTGGTGGAAGTGATTTCCCTGGAAATCCAACACATTCCTTCGATTCACTTTTAATTTATAACTCAAATGACACGCTTATCAAGAGTGTGTTTGATAGCGCCAATTGGATCATTGAATCTGAGCAAGTTAGCACGGCTCCGTCTGGTTGGGTGCACAGATTCAACTTTACAATCACCGACCAAGATTTCTGATACATGATTTTCCGAAAAGCGACCAGTGAGGACCTTCCTGCCATTGTAGAAATGTTGGCAGATGATATTCTTGGAAGCACGCGCGAGCAATTTGAAGACCCACTGCCAGTATTTTACCAAAAGGCTTTTGACCGCTTAAGCCAGAATGATGATCAAGAATTAATTGTTGTTGAAGATGAGAACAACGAAGTAATCGGCACTCTGCATCTAACGTTTTTAACCTACTTAACCTACCGAGGCGGAACACGCGCACAGATTGAGGCAGTGCGCATTCATCGTGACCATAGAGGTAAAGGAATTGGCGAGAAATTATTCCGATGGGCGATTGATCGCTCGAAGGAGCGCGGAGTACATCTTCTTCAACTCACCACAGACAAGGAGCGGCCAAATACAATCAAGTTTTACGAGCGGCTAGGATTTAAAGCTTCTCACATTGGAATGAAGTTGCACTTCTAATCTTCAGCTAGTCAATTCAGAATGGCCAGATAATCCATATCCGACTTCTTTATCAGGTACCCAGCATTTTCAAGCTTATCGAGGCAGCCAGAAAGTTCATTATCTGGAATATGAAGGTGTTCAAAACGAATCAATTTAGGTTTGATGACATCAAAATTCAACGCTGCAATAAGTTTGTGATCAAATCCTTCCACGTCAATTTGCAGTAAATCCAACCCATTCTGGAAATTTTGAGAGATCAATTCATTGATCTCCAGCACTCTTAATGTGGAACTCGTAATCCAAGTTTCTTTATCCACAGGTAGTTCTTCTCCATACTTATTCGCCCGTCCTTCAACATACCCATTGTCAATCTGACGCTGCAGATTACTCTTGTCCAGCGAAGCAATTCCAGTGGCCCATCTCGAGTCAGAAAACGCAAGATGATACAGTTCCATCTCTCCAGAGGAATCAGCAACCAAGCATTGCAAAGGCAAAATCCGATCATTCCGACCATGCAAATAGCTAAGTTTCTTAAAGGGCGTGGGTAGTGGTTCTACGCGGATTCCTGACCAAGAATCTCTTAAAATGAACTTATAAATAGGATCATTGATCATCCCATCGTTCGCTCCTATCTGCAAAAAATTAAACTG
>JBLFWJ010000114.1:0-10943 GCA_047611425.1 Bacteroidia bacterium
TAGATTAGGTTGCAAATCGATAAAACACTTTCATTCTACTGATAAAAGTGACTGTGATAACGCAGAGGTTATCAAGGCGTTTTCGGAGGCGGATGTAATCATGTTCAGTGGTGGCAATCAGTCTAAGTTGCCCAAGTGTATGGGCGATACAGCGCTTTTACGTTTGATTCACGATCGATACATGACTGAGCCAGTGGTTATCGCTGGCACGAGTGCTGGAGCTATGGCCATGTCTAAAAACATGATTGCCGGTGGTAGTGCTTCAGAAGCATTTGTGAAGGGAGCAGTGAAGTTGAAGGAGGGCTTCGGCCTTATTCCTGAATTGATAATAGACACGCACTTTGTGCGAAGAGGGAGATTCGGAAGACTTGCCGAAGCTGTCGCAAAGCACCCAAATTGTATCGGAATTGGATTGGCCGAAGACTCGGGTTTAATCATTAAGCAAGGTGAATTATTCAGGGTTATCGGATCAGGGATGGCAATCGTAATGGACCCGAGAACCTTATCCCATAATAATCATGAAGTACTTGAAACAGGAACACTCATGTCTGTTGTTGGGCTCACAACCCATTTTCTTGCGAATGGTGATCAGTTCAGATTCTCTGATCATTCAACGAAGATTCTACCGCTTGGCTCGGAACTTATTTAGTCCTTAATCTCCGTAGATAGAAAGCTCAATTGGCTCTCCTTGCCGTGCAATTCCACGATACATACCAGCGGTATTGAATGGAAGGCAAACATTTCCGTTTGAGTCAACGGCAATCAAACCGCCATCCCCTCCAATTTTCAGAAGTCGATTGTGAATTACTTCATCACAAGCTTGCTGAAGAGTCACACCCTTGAATTCCATCAAAGCGGAGACTTCGTAGGCCACCACTCCACGAATGAAATATTCGCCACTGCCAGTACACGAAACGGCACAGGTTGCATTATTGGCATAAGTTCCGGCTCCGATTAACGGACTATCTCCAACTCTGCCAAAACGTTTGTTCGTCATTCCTCCTGTTGAAGTGGCTGCTGCAATGTTCCTGTGCACATCCAGTGCCACCGCGCCAACTGTCCCAAATTTTCGGTCAGGATCAATATCATGATCCAAAGCAAATTTGTCAGAGCCCTTAACCTTTTGCCATTGATTGAACCTTAGTTCATCATAGAAATACTCCGGAGTTTGAAATTCCGCACCAACTGTCTTAGCGAATGTTTCCGCACCTTTTGTTGCGAGTAACACATGCTCAGATTTATTCATCACTGATCGGGCAAGCGAAATAGGATTCTTTATTCCAGAAACGCCACAAACGGCACCGCAATTGGTGTTTTGTCCAAGCATGATAGAAGCGTCCATTTCATGCGTGCCATCGGCCGTAAAAACGGATCCTTTTCCCGCATTAAAAAGTGGAGAGTCCTCCATCGAAACTACGGCAGCTTCAACCGACTCTTCTGCGCTTCCTCCTTTATCCAGAATGGTATTTCCAGCAAGGAGAGCCGCCTTTAAAGCAGCTAGATATGCCGCTTCTTTTTCTGGGCTCATATCTTCTTTAAGAAGTGTTCCTGCCCCCCCGTGAATTGCTAAAACTGTCTTGCTCATCTTCACATATGAATTTGCGAATGTAGTGTAGATGGGGTCTACAATTCCGAATTTGACATGCTCGATAAAGCTGAAGTACTTCTACATAATCCCCTCAAAAACCGATGCGTATTGCTTAAGAGGTTGCGCATTGATTTGATTAACGGTTTTTAGAATTCGATGTCTCATTTGATTGTATCCCTTGCCTCGTGGCACCATTTTGTATGGTTTTTTGCCTCGGAAATCATTCTGCTTTGAGTCTAGTTCTGTTTGTATCCGATCATAAATCGGAGACATTTCATTCAAATGAAACCGGTTAAGTTTTATTCGGTCGAAGTACTGAAAGTTTGCTTCTAAGAACGTTTGGGTTTTTTGAAGATCTTCAACTGTTTCGTACGGATAACCTACGAACATGGTGGTTCTTAGGCTTATACCAGCTTCACATACGTCTCTGATAAACTGCTGTAATCTGTTTACCTCGGTTCCTTTATTCATGAAATCAAGAAGTCGTTGAGAACCCGATTCTAACCCAAATGATATTCGGCATAAACCAGCGGCTCTCGCTTTTTTCAGCGTGGCTAGGTCTAATCCGTTTTTAGTCCTGGTATCAACATGCACCGAGCAGGTCCATTGTGGATTATCCATGGTGGTTGGTAGGCGCTCAATCAGTCCGTTCCAAACCTCAACATTTGAGTTTAGTTTGAGGTCTGTAAATGCGATAAGATTCGTTTGGTGCTTTTCCGAAAGTGAACCAAGCTCACTTATAATTCGATCTATGGAAAAGCTTCTAAACGTTCGACCATTTACATATTTCACATCAGAGCAGAAATCACATTTACTCCACGAACAGCCTCTGGCTGTGGTGTATGGTATAACACGTTCAGGATATTTTTCCCACGGAAAATCAGAGTAATCGGGTATCGGGATTTGATCTAAATCGGTAAGAATAAAGTCTGAAGGTATTGGCTCTTTTCCACTCTGATAAACCCCTGGGTAGTGGCTTACAGGTTTGTTTGCTAAAACGTCATTAACCAGGTTCACTACGAATGTTTCGGCTTCCGTGGCAACAATGGCAGTGACCCCCTCAAGAGATAACCAGCTGCTCATTTTGGACATATCGTTAAAGCCGGGCCCACCAACCACCAAAGGAATTTCGAGCGCCTTTAAATACCGACCCAGCTTTTCACAAACATTGTAATTCTGAAAATAACTAGAGACCAATACGATGTCGGTTTTCGCATTTAACTGGGCCTTAACATGATCAAATATTTTTCTCTTGTTGTAGAAAGAATCATACAAATAAGGAATCTTCATTGCGCCATCCAATCCTTTTCTAACCATTGTTTTTTCTGAGGTTAGAAGACGAGACATCCAATAATCCTTTTTACCCTCTTGTCCCTCACGGGGCTTTGAAACCACATCTGTATTTAATGGTGAGATAAGGCTGACCTGAAAACCGGCATTTCTAAGAAGAGATGATATTATTCCTATAGGTTGGGTAGGGTAAAAGGAAAAGTTGTTGAGATCAACAATGGTAATGTGTTTAGACATGGTGGCTCAGGTTTGAACTGGGAAGAACAAAATAATAAAAATATACGTTGGTTGGTGGGAGCAATGACCAGTATAGGTCGTTACTTGCGCTCCGATGGCTATTTTCGCGGCATGATTGAGCAAGCGATTAAAGGAGCCTACGAAGGCGGGTTGGAGATTTTAAAAGTTTATGGAACTGAGTTTACAGTTGATGTGAAGGAGGATAAAAGCCCATTGACTGAAGCGGACAGAAGAGCCCATAATAAGATAATGGAGTTTCTTGATGGAACCGGAATCCCCGTTTTAAGTGAGGAAGGAAAGCATCTTTCTTTTGAAGAACGAAAAGCTTGGAAACAATTCTGGTTGGTAGATCCGTTAGATGGCACAAAGGAATTTGTAAAACGCAATGGTGAATTCACTGTGAACATCGCTTTGATCGAAGATGGTGTACCTGTATCCGGTGTGATCTACGTGCCCGTGAAAGACGAAATGTACCTTGGAATTAAAGGAAAAGGTGCGGTTAAGATTTCTGAGTACTCCAAGCATCATGTTGATCATTCTGACTTAGAAGACCTTCTTTCTCGTGGAAGTAAATTACCAATGAGCAATGACAGAACTGTCTTTACATTGGTTGGAAGTCGGTCACATATGAGTGATGAAACCATGGACTATATGGAGCGAATGAAAGTCGAGCATGGAGAAGTTGAAATTGTCTCAATGGGAAGCTCGCTTAAGCTTTGCTTGGTTGCTGAAGGTGTGGCAGATGTGTATCCACGATTTGCACCAACAATGGAATGGGATACTGGAGCAGGTCAGGCGATAGCTCTTAATGCCGGTTGCACGGTAACCGAAAAGGACGAAACGACACCGCTTCGCTACAACAAAGAAAACCTTCTAAACCCATGGTTTATCGTAAAGCGCTAACCTGGCTGATACCGGCAATTCTTTTTGCCCAATGTACAGAGGCAGAGGTGGCACCTTGTGGTTCGGGCCATCCGGAGGCACCAAATGTTGTACTGATTATGGTAGATGATCTCGGGCAGGAATGTTTGGAAACCTACGGAGGGTCATCCTATTCAACACCAAATCTAAATCGACTGGCGTCTCAAGGGCTTCAGTTTGAAAACGCTTATGCAACGTACAATTGTCATACAACGCGAGCCCAAATTATGACGGGTCAATATCCGTTTCGCAATGGGTGGCTTCAATTTTATCAAGACGGGAAGTGCTTTGATTCATCTGGGTTGAATCTTGGACGGATGTTCAAAAACGCTGGATACGCAACGGGAATTTTTGGAAAATGGCAACTCTGTGAACCGCAAGTTGATGCTACCAATGTTGTTGATTGTGGCTTTGATGAAAGCTACATGTGGTCATGGAAAATTGACGGGCAGAGTACGAGCAGATATTGGCAACCGGTTCTTTGGGAAGGGGCAGATATAAAGCCGTCCCCCAATTCTGATGACTATGGTCTTGACATGTTTTTGAGGCGCGGAAAAGAGTTTATCTCAGCTCATTGTGAAGAGCCATTCTTCCTCTATTGGCCAATGGCGTTGGTGCATTCTCCTTTCACCACCACCCCCGAACAAGGCCCAGCAGAACCTGGTTTTGACGAAGAAATTGCCTTCCCTTTTATGATTGAGTACATGGATAAGTTGGTCGGAGAATTAATGGATTATCTAGAAAGCTCAGGGCTGGCAAGTAACACAGTCGTAATCTTTACAGGAGATAATGGTACCGATGCAAGGATATTCTCATTTGCGAATGGCCGCATGGTTCAAGGAGGTAAAAACGAAATGCTTGAAACCGGAGTGAATGTTCCGTTAATTGTAAGATGGCCGCTCCGAGTGGCGCCAAATACGGTAACGGATGAATTGATGGACTTTATCGATATATTGCCAACGCTGGCGGAAATTGCTGGGTATCAAATCCCAAGCTCAGCTGGATTACAAGGGACTTCTTTCAGTAGCATTTTGAATGGTGGTATTGGTAACCGAAATTGGATTTATTCTCAATACAATGCGAAGTGGGCTGTTCGGGATAAGCGTTGGAAATTGACCAATAAAAATAACCTCTACGACTTAATGGAAGACCCTTTTGAGGAAAACCCAATTTCACAAAACCAGGATAATGGCGAGTCTGCTGGGCGTAGAATCATTCTTCAAGGGTATTATGATGATCTGGTTAATTAGATTCACGAGATGATGAAGAAAATTGCCAACCTTATAAAGGATGGCCACTTCATGGAGCTTTTGAAAGGTGGTGGGGTCTCACTTGTGGTGAAGGTCATTGGCATGCTGTCTGGCTTTGTCTTTCAGTGGATTATAACCACATACTACGGTGTAGGTCAATTAGGATTGCTTCTTTCTTCCATCTCGGTTCTGTCAATTATGCTGCTTATCGGCAAGCTTGGACTTGACGCATCGTTTCTCCGTTTTGTAGCAGAACATAAAGTCAAAAAAGAGTTTAATACAATTGTTCAAATTCGTTCAAAGTCGCTGTGGGTAATTGTACCCATGGCCGTTTTGGTCAATGCGGCACTTTACATGTTGTCGGGGTTGATTGCCAATTCGGTGTTTAATCGACCCGATCTCGAAGAGCCTATTCGGCTTATTTCATTCGCGATTCTTCCAATGGCCTTGTATCAATTCAATGGAGAAGGGTTACGTGGCCTGAAGAGAATCAAGGAGTTTGCCTTGGTGACAAGTGCTGGCCGGTTTCTGTTCGGTATTCTAGCATTTGTTATTGCCTACTTTTTCTTTGCCACAGACCTACCACCATCTGTATTATTTGTCATTGGTTGCGCGGTTACTTCCATATTCAGTTTCTGGCTTTGGAGGAAATCATTTGCGAGTATAAGAGCCAAAAACAAAGAGAGCTCAGTTGGTGAGGACGTGCCATACAATTCCATCTTCAACCTAGCCTTGCCGCTATTATTGGCCTCGTCTACGGCTTTCCTCATGAATTGGACGGATACATTAATCCTCACTTATTTCAGAAGTTCGGAAGAGGTGGCAGTTTACAATGTTGCCCTCAAATTTGCGGCTGTAAGTAAACTGGTATTGATTGCAATCAACAGTATTGCGGCTCCGAAATTTGCTGAGTTTTACGGATCAGGAGACAATGAAGGATTGGGTAAAATGGTTCGTCAATCAACCAAACTTATTTTTTGGGCGTCAATTCCGTTGCTTGTTGTTTTCATTGCTTTTCCAACATTCTTTTTAGGGCTTTATGGAGAAGAATATCTTGTTGGCGCTTTAAGCTTAAGTATCTTGGCAGGAGCACAATTCTTCTCAGCCATTTCGGGTTCGGTAGGCAACCTTTTGCAAATGACGGGCCGCCAGAAAGTTTATCGAAACATTATTCTCGTTTCCACTATATTCAATATATCACTCAACATAGTTTTAATTCCAGCTTACGGGATTGTTGGCGCAGCTATTACCGGATTTATCACCATAATTGCTCGTAATACGTTCTCAATCATTTATATCTACCGAAATTATGGTTTCCTAACGCTGTACATACCTTTGATTGCCAAATGAAACGGAAGCCGGATTTTCTATGTGTAGGTGCTGCCAAAGCAGGAACTACAACCCTTCATGATATACTCATTCAGCATTCCGACATCTATCTTCCCAAGTTTAAGGAGGCGCACTTTTTTGATCAGGACGAGAACTTCTCCAAGGGAGTAGATTGGTATGACAAGAACGTATTTGGAGGTGTTAAGAAGGAAAAAATCATAGGGGAAATCACGCCATCATATCTCTATTTTAATTCTGTTCCGCAGCGCATTGCGGATTCTGTCGGTACTGATATTAAGTTGATCATCATGCTAAGACATCCTGTTGATCGGGCATGGTCGCATTATCAAATGCATCACTTGCGCGGGAACGAAAAACTAACGTTTGAAGACTCGATTAAAGCCGAATCCCAGCGCTTAACTAAAGACCCGTTAACCGTTAGCAGATTTAGCTACATGGACCGTGGTAGATACACAGATCAGATAGCACGTTATCTTGAAATATTTCCCAGAGAAAACCTGCATTTCATCCTCTTCGAGAATTTTGTAAAAGACATACCGTCTCATATTGATCAGGTATTGAATTTCTTAGGTGTAGAGCAAGAGGAGTTAAACGATCAGGTAAAGAGTAATCCGCCAAGTGCCCAAAAAAGTAGGCGTTTGGCCAGTATTCTCTATCAGCCTAGCTTGATTAAAAGCTTGGTGAAACCGCTGGTTCCTAGCAAGTTGATTAAGCGAACACGCAAAAAGCTGAAGGTGATGAACGAAGGGAAAGAGGTTCGAAATAAAATCGACCCAGATTTGCGAAAGGAATTGTTTGATCAGTATTACAAATCAGAATTAGCAGACCTTGAGCTGAAAACAGGCCTTGACCTTTCAGCTTGGAATTCCTAACAGAAACGTGCTTACTTATACTTTCTTCTTCTTAGAATAGAATAGAAGAGCAGTACAATAAGGAAAGCCGAAATCCACAATCCATAAATACTAATCATTGGAATGCCAGAAACTCTTGGCATTTCAGGCCCCCAATTAGGAAGCATCGTAATTGTTGATCCAATTAAGAATGCGAATGTGAGCAGCGTTAGTGAAATTCGGTTCGTTATGCTATCCCACTTTTTAAGGAGATAACCGTAGCCCTGAAGGTCAACTTCGATGTGCAGTTTCCCCTTTTTAACCTTGCTTACAATTTCCTTTAAATCCCGAGGGATTGAGGTAAGCATCGCGTTTGCAGTTGAGAACCTGTCCGTTACTTCTCGCCAAACATTCTGTGGTTTTAGCCGTTGCTGAACTAGCTTCATTCCGTACGGTTTGATAAACTCGTAGGTATTGAAGCTCGGGTGGATTCGCTTGCCTATTCCTTCTAAAATGGCGAAGGCTCGGAAGATTAAGAAGATGCCGCCAGGTACGCGAATCTGATTATTGTACATCACCTTTTGAAGGCGCTCAACCATGTCGGCAATGCTGCTTTCGCTCACGTCCAGCATCACGAAATCTTCTATTATTTCGTTCAACTCGTACTCAAAGGCACGCATATCGGTAATATTATCCTCAATAGCCAAGCTTTTCATGGCAATGGCCATCTTCTTGGCATCGTTGTCGGCCATGCCAACAAAAATTCCGGCAAAGGCATATTTGTCCTTTTCCATCAGGGTGCCCACCATTCCGAAATCAATCAGACATATCACTCCGTCTTTCCTGACCAGCACATTTCCAGGATGTGGATCCGCATGGAAGATGCCGAACTCGAAGATTTGCATCAAATAGATGTCCATCCCGTTTTCTGCAACTTTTCTAGGGTCAAGCCCCCAACTTTTCATAGTTGGCACATCACTAATCTTACAGCCACTTACCTGCTCCATTACAAGCACTTTATCGGTGCTATAATCTCGAAATGGCTTTGGGATATAAAAGTTCTTGTAGCTCTTGTAAAGCGACCGAAACCTCTCAAGGTTTCTGGCCTCTGTTCGGTAGTCCAGCTCCTTGTTCATGCTACGCTCAAAGGACTTTACAAAGTCCATGGCGTTTATTATGCCCTGCTTTTCAAGGTATCGTTCTGAGCGCTTAACCGCATCGATCAGGATGGTTAGGTCTCGAGAAACTAAATCCCTTACTTCTGGCCGCTGCACTTTTACAACCACCTTCTGACCATTCTTTAATACGGCCGTGTGAACCTGTCCGATGGAAGCAGACGCCAACGGTTTTTCGTCAAAGCGTTCAAATACTTCATCTATTGGGCGACCACTTTCCTCCTCTACAATCTTCTTGACATCGGCATAAGGAAAGGGTGCAACATTATCCTGCAGCTTTTCCAATTCAACAATAAGCGGAGCCGGAAGCATGTCCGGTCGATTGCTCATAACCTGAGCCAGCTTCACGAATGTTGGTCCGAGTTCTTCGCAAACCATTCGTATCCGTTCCCAACGAGAATATTGGAAAACGGGCTTGTCTTTTCGGCTCCAAGAAAGCCGCTTTCGCTCACTCACAAAATTCCGCAGGGTAGAGTTGACGATGATATCCTCCAATCCATACTTCATCAACACACCGATAATCTCGCGGATGCGTTTGATGTTTTTGAACGTGTGATTAAGCAACATGGTGATTTTCGGACAGCCCGCGAAGTTACTGAAACGCAGGGTTCGAATATTACTCGCAGTTTACCTGCTTGTGCAACGTCATTGTACCCAATTCTAAACACACCAAGCGGCCATATTTCTCAGATAGATGTGTGTGAACACAGCCGTTATCTAATCCAATGTGCGGCAGTTTCATATCCACGGCTTGCTTAATGTCTTGCCATCTACGTGGGTTGTGGCCATATAAGACGCGCTTTCCGTTCATCTTCTTTTTCGGTCGAAAAGGCCGTTTCCACAGCATGGCATGCGCATCGGAAAATGGATCCTTCTTTTTAAGGTTGAACCCTGCATGAACCAAGTAGAATTTGTCCAATTCGATATAATGAAGCGTGTTTTTCATAAAGCGTTTGTACCGCTTTTTTAGCGTGCCTTTCTTTCGCAACAATGAGAGCGAGTTTCTGGATTTTAATGTCGCCAGGAGTTCTTCATTTGAAACTTTTGCCGCATCTAGAACCAACTGCTCGTGGTTTCCTCGAAGCACAAATACTTGAAAATTGTTTTCCTGCAATCTCAAGATTTGATCAATGACCATACCGCTGTCGGGGCCACGGTTGACTAAATCCCCAAGAAAAAACAAATGGTCTAGCGGAGAAACCTTCATTTTGCGAAGAAGCGCATCCAACGTTTTAGCGCAACCATGAACGTCTCCGATTACCAATTGTCTACCACCCGCATTAGGGGCAGGAACTTGCAAATGTTTAGCGGATTCGTTTGCCATCCGAGGCCTAATTTAATACACACAATGAAACCAAAAATGTCTTAAAAAGGATATGAGTGCGGATACGATTAAACAGTCCTCAACTCATCTCACAATTGGCAAAAGCAACTTCGAGTTCTTCTCAAAGGAATGATGGAAAACGTAAGTCGGAGTACCCTCAGTCATGTTTCTAAAATGATCCTTATCCGCGCCAGCAATGCTTACCCGAATCTTATGTCCTTTCTTAAACTGATAAGACGTAGGCCATAAGTCAAAGATTATTTTCTCAGGAAATCCAGGACGAAGAGGCATCGCATCTTCCCGTAAATAGGAGTGCTGCGGAGCAGGGTGATTGTAAAATGGTTTGTCGGTGATTTTTCTGTGAATTGCTCTGAAAACACCTTCGGTTACGTAGGAAACATTTCCGTTCTCATCCACATCTTCTAAATAAATGAAGAGCTGAGCATCGTCTGTTGTCGATGACAAATAACATTCGAAAATTGGGTGTCCAGTAACTTCAATATTCGCTGGCAAGGCATCTGTTTCTAAAACAAGGTTGAGTGAATCACGAGACTTTCGGTCGGGGTAAACCTCGGCCGTTTTTAGTTTTCCAGCCAACGAACGGTAACGGGAAAATGGGCCCGACCCGGCTTCATGATTTACAACCAACGTATCTGGAATAACTGGTTTTGAACGCTCTTGACGGAACTCATAAGTGAGCGACTGCATTAATGCTTCCGAGGATCGATAGTGTTCATCAGCCGTTCTGTAGTTGGCCATTTCTTCCTCCAACTCGCCATCAACGATTCCTTCACCTTCCAGTTTTTTCAGAATTCCTCGGCTTTGCATCGCGTTAACCGAATCGCCCCAAAAGCGCATTTCTGATAAAAGTGAATCATGCTGATCCAACTTGTTTTTCCAAATTAGTTTTTGATCCTGAGAAAAGTAGAGTGGCGTCATCTTGGCATTTTCTGGTGGCCAAACATCACTCGATTTCCA